>NZ_JAFCMD010000019.1:0-161231 GCF_018130105.1 Bradyrhizobium sp. AUGA SZCCT0160 | reverse complement strand
TTTACGGCTTATGCCGTGATCTCCCCGGAGACGAGTTCTTGGTTGACTCCGTCGCTGCCGTTCAGCTCTCGCCTACCCGACAGCTTGACACCTGCAACGGGTGCCAGGACCACACGGTTTTGCCGTACGCTTAATCCACGCCGTCGTCTCAGCGTAAACCAGCGTCCACCGCAACCCGCCCAACGTCCGTGACGACGGCCGACGCCCTTCTGAGTAGGACGGGATGGCCAAACATATGCACCTGATTGCCCTTCCGGTAAACAGAAATATTTTTTATTTTGGGGCTTGACACTATTTCCGCAAATCAGAACTGATTTGCCCGTCGGGTTGATTTGTCACATGCGGGACGCAAGATTGCGCTTGCGTGGGGGGCGACCGCAGTTGGCGTTTAGCGATACCTGCTTCGAGCAATCAAGGTGGGAGTTTCGCGACAAGGAAGCGTGATCCACGACGCTCGGCAAAGCTCGTTCAAGGGGCTGAAGGAGGGGTAAGCGTCGGTCTACCGAATGCGCTTCGACTGCTCCAGCAGGGTCGCATAGCATTCACAAGATAGACGCTCCAAAACATGGCGATCGAGAATCTGTATTTCTCCGCGAGAGTAATGAATTGCGCCGCTATCCTGGATCTTTTTCGCGACTTCGGTTACCGAAGTGCGCCGCACGCCCAGCATTTCCGCCAAGTATTGCTGTGTCAGATTGATGGTATTGCTTCCAGCCGTATCAGCCGTTTGCAGGAGCCACCGGCAAAAGCGGGCCTCGATGAGGTGAACGGCGTTGCAAGCTGCGTTAATTCGAGCCTGGGACAGCAGGATTTCGTTGTAGCCCACGCAGAGGTTTCGAAGGGGGATGCTATCTCCCGTCGCCTTCCGAAATCGGCTTGCCGGGATTCTTGTAACCTCGGCTTGAAGCTGCACAACCACCCTGACATGCGAAATGTGCACGCCAAGCCCGGCCATCGCGCCAACAACGCCTTCGCGTCCAACGGTGGCGGTTTCGATGGCCCTGCCGTCCTTCAACACAGCCAGCAGTGACAGCATACCCCGGTGTGGGAAGTAGACGTTTTCGGTCTCTTCGCCGGCCTCGGTCAGAACGGCACCCTGCGCCAATTGCTCAACGGCCATGTAAGGCGAAAGCAAGCTGAACTGGGCGTGAGGCAAAGACGCGAGGAGATTGTTGGCTTGTTCCGCCGAAGCGTTGCGTTCTGGCACTGCGGTCCCCGCCCGGTCGGTCGGGCCGCATCTCCGCGGGAAGGGGTGCGCTCCGAGAGCACGCACCAAAGCGGGAATAGCTTATATGGAACTTATAGGTGGGCCTGTCGCTCCGGTTTCCGTCACAACCGCGCCAAAGCCGGTGCAGACCAAGTCGGGCTTCCGATGGAAAAGCCCCTCACATAAGCCAAAATCTGCGGACCGATTACGTTCCCGGGAAAAACTAATATTTTCTGCTGGCATTTCTTTGTCCGGTATCGGACACTCAACCATCACAGCGCGGTTCGTGGCCTATATCTGTGATGAGAACGCCGGTTGCGCTCCCGCCCCATTCAAAACAGGGAGCAGCGCCATGCAGCAGCAGCGACGCCGTTTCGAGCAAACACTCTCCCTAGAAGAACGTCTCGCGCAAGAGGCGAAGCGCCTCCGCAAGGAAGCCGCACTGCTTCCGCCCGGCAAGGTGCGCGACGAAACCATTCGCAGGGCACGTCAGGCGGAGACAGGCGCTCACATGAGCGACTGGCTGCGGTCTCCAGGTCTCAGTGCGCCGACGTGAAAGACTACCGCGCCTTCACCATCGGTCAGGACGGGCACATATCCGGTGCCGAAGGCTTCAACGCCGCTGATGATGAAGAGGCTCTCCAGAAGGCGAGGCGGCTCGTCGACGGCCATGATGTAGAGGTCTGGCAGTTGGAGAGGAAAGTCGGACTGATCAAGGCGGCAGAATAACTAGCGGCTATTTTACTGGCGGTCGCTCTCGGCCTTGTTGGCCTCTCTGAGCTTGTCCCTGATGTACTCGGCAACGTCGCCAATCTCGGCCTCCATATCGGCATCCGAGATGCCTTGGGCTTTCGCATTCTCGATGCAGCGCGCGGCCAGTTCGCTGACGTTCTGCGACGCTCCGGGGGTCCGGAATTGCTCTACCGCATGAACGCTGTGTTCTCAATCCAGAAATCTATGAACTCTCGCGCCTTGTTCACGGCCCACCCTGCAAAATACGATCCCTGCCGGGTCGCGTGCTAATGTCGGAGACCGGACAGATCAAGCCAAGCCGGAATCTTTGGAGGTTTCAAACGTCAATCTCGTGCAACATTAGTGAGATACGGCGGTTAGACTTGATGTCTCATCCGAACGAGCGCGTAGAACTCGCAATGCAAATTCTGGAATTGCGACGCAAGTTGCGACAAGCGGCTTCGGACGACGATACCATCAAGGAAATTCAGGCAGAGTTGAAGCTGGTCGAGCGGAAGCTGCAGGAGATAGACGAGTAGGAACGGGCTCTGCTGAGCCTGTAACGGCGGACAACGCCTTCTACCTTCGAGCTACGGCGGACAGGTCGCTCTTTGAGCCACGGCGGACGAGTTGGCCGCCGACGAAGACCCGCGTATTCGTTGATACTGCAGGCGCGTCGATCAGGGCGGGATGGGGGGCGCGGTTAGTGGTTACGGGATCACACCCTGAAGACCAGGCTACGGGAAGTTTAGTTATTGCGGCCCGGATGGACGGCGGATAGGCTCCTTGACGCCGACCGGAGTTCGATCGCCCTGGTTGTGCTGACCTGGGAGCATTCTGCTGCGACCGACTAGTGCGGGATACCATCTTCATGAGGCGCAAGATCGCCGCAATTCTGGTGGCCCACATCGCCGACTACGGCAGGTTGGTCGCTGAGGACGAAGAACAGACGCTGCGGCGAATGGCGTCCTGTCGAACCACCACTGACGACTTCATTGCGGTAGCGGGCGGCCGGATCTTCAATACCGCGGGCGACGCAATTCTTGCAGAATTCCCCAGCGCGGTCGAAGCGGTACGCTGCGCCATCGATATCCAGGAAAGCCTGCGCACGCGAACCTCGCTTATCCCGGCAGCCGGCAGCTGAGCTATCGCATCGGCATCGGTATCGGCGACGTGGTCGAGCGCGATGGCGATCTGCTTGGCGATGGCGTCAATATCGCCGCGTGGCCGAAATTGGCGGTATCTGCATTTCACGCGCGGTGCATGAGCAGGTGGCCGGCAAGTTGTCCGCGATTTATCGACATCGGCGCGCGGCAGGTGAAGAACATTCCACAGCCGGTTCATGCCTATATCGTGGTGACGTGGGACGACAGCCGATCCGCTGAAGCGTCACAGGCGGCTGCCGTACCGGCAGGCGCAAAACCGGCCAGGAAGTTGCTTGAGGTCGCAATCATCAGCGCCTTCATGCTATGCACTGCGGCTCTTGCGTTCTTTCTTGCAAACCAGAGGCCTGACGTTAAGGCTTCATCGGGCCAAACCGCTGCCGCGGCAATGCCGCCGGTGCCGGCGGTCGTACCTCCAACCGCGTCAGCGCCTCCGACATCGCCATTACCTCCGGCATCGCCATTACCTCCGAAATCGGCAACGCCCGCCCCGGTCATCATCCGTCGCACCAGCTCTTCCACCAACGAACCTGATGCGCCGAAGCGCTCGTTTGAAGCCTGCAGCGCGCTTGCGGCTCAACGTGGCTGGAAGGGCACCGGTCATGACATGATGAACGGACAGAGCGCCTTTATGACAGCATGCATGCAGGGTCGCGAGTGAGGTCGTGTAGCGTGCAGGGCGGATTGGCCCACCGGGTGCGCGCAAGCGCGGCCCGATAGCTCCGGCGTCATTCGTCGTTCAGCGACCGCTTCGCATAGCGCGTCAGAGACGCGCGTAAACGTGCTTTTGGCAAAGCGCAGCATCCGGGGAATGCCGAGAGCAACCGGCCCTAGCCAAAAAAGATGAGGTAAGTTGTCGGGAGCCGCGCTGGTCGTTCGTCCTCCGGACGCAAATCTCGATGGCGTCATGCAATTATCCGGAGCCTCGCAATGATCCCCACCATCACCGCCTTTGAAAATTCGCCCGACCGCGGTGAGGGACAGGCACGTGACATGCGTGTTCGCTGGGCGCTCGAAGAAGTGGGCGTACCCTACGACGTCCGTCTGGTGTCGTTCCGTGAGATGAAGGAACCCGCGCATCGCGCGCTTCATCCTTTCGGGCAGATTCCGACCTATGAAGAAGGCGATCTTGCCCTGTTCGAGACGGGGGCGATCGTGTTCCATATCGCGCAGCGCCATGCTGGACTGCTGCCGGAGAATGCGAATGCCCGGGCGCGCGCGATCACATGGATGTTCGCCGCGCTGAACACGATGGAGCCACCAATCGTTGATCTGGAAATTGCTTTTCTCCTGGAGCGCGACAAAGCCTGGTACGAGCAGCGCCTGCCGATGGTCGAGGCTCCCGTCCGCGATCGGCTGGGCCAGCTTTCCCGGCGCCTTGGCAATGCCGACTGGCTCGATGGCGCGTTCAGCGCCGGTGACCTGATGATGGTCACCGTGCTGCGCCGGTTGGATGGATCGGATATGCTGGACGAATATCCAAACCTCTCCGCCTATGTAGCCCGCGGCGAAGCGCGGCCGGCGTTCAGGCGCGCCTTCGATGCTCAATTGGCGGTTTTTACGGCATCGAAAGGTTGAGCCGTATCCCGTAGGATGGGTGGAGCGCAGCGATACCCATCGATTTTTGTCATTGAAGAAAGGTGATGGGTTTCGCTGCGCTCTACCCATCCTACGGCGTATCCGCTACGCCGGCACCCGCCCGCCGAAAAACGGCATCAAGGCCTGGCTCAGCGTGTGCGGTCGCTTTGAGGTGAACACCATCTCGGCGCCGGCGGTGTCGGATTCTTGCCCGGGTCCACCAAGCAGATCGGAGACGCGCCGCGCGATGGCGGGGGCGGGGTCGATCCAGTCGACCGGCCATGGCGCCAACTTCACCAGACGATCCAGCAACAGCGGATAGTGGGTGCAGGCCAGCACGACGGTGTCGGTGCGGGCGTTGCCGCGATCGACGAAGCAGGGCGCGAGTTCGGCCGAGATGTCCTTGTCGCTGACGTAAAAGCCGTTGAGCGCGCGTTCGGCCAGCGAGGCCAGTTCACCCGAGCCGACCAGCGTCACCTCGCAGCCCTGCGCGAAATCGTCGATCAGTTTTCGCGTGTATTCGCGCTTCACCGTGCCCTTGGTGCCGAGCACCGACACGCGTTTTGTTCTGGAACTGGCGCAGGCCGGCTTGATCGCGGGCACGGTGCCGACGAACGGCACGGAATAGGCGCCGCGCAGATGCGACATAACCAGCGTGGAGGCGGTATTGCAGGCGATCACCACCAGATCGGGGGCGTGGGCCGCGATCAGTTCGCCGACCAGCGGCACCACGCGGGCGATGATCTGCTCTTCGGTATGGTGGCCATAGGGGAAGAACGCGTCGTCGGCGACATAGACGTAGTGGGCGTCGGGCCGCGCGCCCACGATCTCGCGCAGGACCGTGAGACCGCCAAGGCCGGAATCGAAGACGAGAATCGTTGGAGGACCTGCCACGCTGCGACTTTAGCCGATCCGCGGTTAGCGTTGGGTTGACGTGAGGGCCGCGGCAGCCCGTCCATCGGGCCATCGCCAGCTGAGGGCAATTTGGAGTGATTCAAATCGCTTTGGCAAGGGCGGAGAGCCCTCAGAGCGCGCCGTCTCAGCTGCCGCCAGAACCGCTGCAGACTGATCCTTTTTCCCCGCCGAACGCCGTGGCGCGTCGTCAACCCGCCGGCATCGACTTCTCGATCAGCCGCACCCAGTACGATGCGCCGTGGCCGAGGATATTGTCGTTGAACGTGTAGCCGGGGTGGTGGCATTCATTGCCGTCGCCCATGCCGAGGAAGATGAAAGCGCCGGGGCGCGCTTCCAGCATGAATGCGAAATCTTCCGAACCCATCAGTGGCAACGCGCGCTCGTTGACGCGGTCGGCGCCGACGACATCGCGGGCCACTTCTGCGGCGATGCCGGCCTCTCGCGCGTGATTGACCGTCACCGGATACGAACGTGTGTATTTGACCTCGGCAGATCCGCCGTAAGCCCGCGCCACGCTGTCGGCAACCTCGCTGATGCGGCGCTCGACGAGATCGCGGATTGCAGGATCGAGCGTGCGCACCGTTCCACCGAGCCTGGCGGTCTCCGGGATGATGTTGAAGGCGGTGCCGGCCTGGAACATGGTGATCGAGATCACGGCCGATTTGAGCGGATCGACGTTGCGCGATACGATCGACTGCAACGCGTTGACGATCTGCGAGCCGACCAACACGCTGTCGACCGCGTTGTGCGGACCGGAGCCCGCATGGCCGCCCTTGCCGTGCACCGTAATCTCGATCTTATCCGCTGAAGCGAGCATTGCGCCCGGCGTGGTGTGGAAGTGCCCTTCGGGCAAGCCCGGCATGTTGTGCAGGCCATAGACCTCCTGAATGCCCCAGCGGGTCATCAATCCATCGTCGACCATCGCCTTGCCGCCGGCGCCGCCTTCTTCGGCCGGCTGGAAGATGACCACAGCCGTACCGTCGAAATTGCGCGTCTCGGCGAGATATTTGGCCGCGCCAAGCAGCATCGCGGTGTGCCCGTCATGGCCGCAGGCGTGCATCTTGCCGGGAATCTTGGAGGCGTAGGGTACATCCGAAGTCTCCTCGATCGGCAGCGCATCCATGTCGGCGCGCAGGCCGATGGTCTTGCCGGACGTGCTCTTGCGGCCGCGGATCACGCCGACGACGCCGGTGCGGCCGATGCCCGTCACCACCTCGTCGCAGCCGAATTCGCGCAAGCGGTCGGCTACGATGCCGGCGGTACGGTGGACTTCGTAGAGCAATTCCGGATTCTCGTGGAAGTCATGGCGCCAGGCGGCCATTTCATCTGACAAAGCGGCGATGCGGTTGACGATGGGCATGGGAAATCCGTTTCTTGTGTTGTTCGTTTGCGGCTAGCGTAAGGGATTCTGCCGCGATGTCACCGACAAGAAGGCGCGCCTGTTTACGCTGCCCCAAACACGCGCCTGAAGATCGTGTCGACGTGCTTGAAATGATAGCCGAGGTCGAACTGGTCCTCGATCTCGGCGTCGCTCAGATGCTTCTTCACATCGGGGTCTTTTTTCAGCAGCGTCAGGAAGTCGCCTTCGCCGCGCCATACCGGCATCGCGTTGCGCTGCACGAGTTTGTAGGCGTCCTCGCGGCTGGCGCCCTTTTGCGTCAGCGCGAGCAGGATGCGCTGCGAATGCACGAGGCCGCCGAGGCGGTCGAGATTCTTCTGCATGTTCTCGGGGTAGACCAGCAGTTTTTCGACCAGGCCGGCGAGGCGCATCAGCGCGAAGTCGAGCGTCACGGTGGCGTCCGGCCCGATCATGCGTTCGGCGGACGAGTGCGAGATGTCGCGCTCGTGCCAGAGCACGATGTTCTCCATCGCCGGCATCGCATAGGCGCGCACCATGCGCGACAGGCCGGTGAGGTTTTCCGACAGCACCGGGTTGCGCTTGTGCGGCATCGCCGAAGAACCCTTCTGGCCCTCGGAGAAGAACTCTTCGGCTTCCAGTACTTCGGTGCGCTGCAGGTGTCGGATTTCGGTGGCGAGACGCTCGACCGAGGAGGCGATGATCCCAAGCGTTGCAAAATACATCGCGTGGCGGTCGCGCGGGATCACTTGCGTCGAGATCGGCTCCGGCGTCAGTCCCATCGCCTTCGCGACATGTTCTTCGACACGCGGATCGATCTGCGCAAAGGTGCCGACGGCGCCCGAGATCGCGCAGGTCGAGACTTCCTTGCGGGCGGCGACCAGGCGCTCGCGGGCGCGGGAAAATTCCGCATAGGCGTAAGCGAGCTTGAGGCCGAACGTCACGGGTTCGGCATGGATGCCGTGGGAGCGGCCGATGGTCGGCGTCATCTTGTGTTCGAAAGCGCGCTTCTTCAGCGCTGCCAGCACCTTGTCGATGTCGGCGAGTAGCAGGTCGGCGGCGCGGGTGAGCTGGACGTTGAAGCAGGTGTCGAGCACGTCGGAGGAGGTCATGCCCTGATGAATGAAGCGCGCCTCGGGGCCGACGATCTCGGCCAGATGGGTCGTGAAGGCGAGGACGTCGTGCTTGGTCTCGCGTTCGATCTCGTCGATGCGAGCGATGTCGAAGGTGACGTTACGCGCCTTGTCCCAGACGGTTTTGGCGGCTTCCTTCGGGATGACGCCGAGTTCCGCCTGCGCGTCGGCCGCATGCGCCTCGATCTCGAACCAGATCTTGAAACGGGTCTGCGGCTCCCAGATGGAGGCCATTTCCGGGCGGGTGTAGCGGGGGATCATCGACGACTCCGGCGAATTGTTTTTTACGCCGTGCTTTAGCAGGGCCACCCAAATGAGACAAACAAAGCGAGACAAACGCCCGGGAAAAACGGCTGGAATAGCCTCGGGCAGGCTTGGGCCGAGTGCCCGGCGGATGCGGGCGGGCGGAAGGGCCCCAATCACGGAAAACTGAATGACAGATATTGAAATCTGTCAGCGAGACATGCTATATCCTTCTTCGACGCCACGGATAGGGGCGTCATCCGGGTTCGCTGGCACTGAGCCTGGGTACTTGAGAGGACTTAAGCCATGACAATCGAAATCATTAATCTGACGACACAAATCTCCCGCTGGCTGAACGCCCAGGTGGCCCGCCATCTGGAAGCCCAGGCCACCCGTTTGGGACCGTTGAAGAGCTGAACCTTGCAAGGCTCCAGGGGTTACCAAGGCTCCAGGGGTTACAAAGGGATCAAATGACCACCCATTCCATCATTCCGCAGGTGCGCGCATGAACGAAGTCGTGGTTTTGACCCCTGAGCGAATTTTGGAGGTGACCGAGGACGTATTGCGCCGCTACGGGCTGGCCAAGGCCACGGTGGTCGACGTTGCCCGTGCGCTGGATGTCAGCCACGGCAGCGTCTACCGCCATTTCCCCAGCAAGGCATCGCTGCGCCAGGCGGTTGCCAAACGCTGGCTCGACCGCGCCAACGCGCCGCTGCAGAAGATCGCGGAATCCTCCGGACCGGCGCCTGCCAGGCTCGAGAAGTGGCTGCGCACGATGTTCGAGATCAAATACAAGAAGGTTTCGGAAGATCCCGAGATGTTCCAGACCTATTTGACGCTGGCACGCGAGGCCTGCGAGGCGGTGCATGCGCACCGGGAGCGCCTGATCGGCCAGGTCACGGATATCATGTCCGAAGGCGTCAAGCAGGGCGTCTTCCAGATCGCCGACGTCAAGGTGACGGCGCGTGCGCTGTTCGACGCCACCACGCGCTACCATCATCCCGCGCATGCCGACGAATGGCGCGATCCGGAGACGCCGGCCCGCATCGACGCGCTGCTGGCTCTGCTGCTCAAGGGCCTGGAAGCGCCAAAGAAGCGCTGATCCCGCGCGCATCGTTACCTTGTTCCGCCTTCCGCATCATTGCGGGGCGCAAGCCTCCCGTAGTTTGATATCTTTCAAACCATGTGCCTGACGACGGCGCGGAGGAAGATGTGCGTCTTGCGGTGTTTGCGGATATCCATGCCAACCGGCAGGCGTTCAGCGCCTGCCTTGCGGCGGCGCGCGCGCGGGGCGCCGAGCGGATCATCTGCCTCGGCGACATCGTCGGCTATGGCGCCGACCCCGAATGGGCGGTCGAGACCGTGATGGACCTCGTCCATGGCGGCGCTATCGCCGTGCGCGGCAATCACGACAACGCGATCGGCACGCCGTCCGAGACCATGAATGCCGCGGCTCAGGCCGCGATCGAGTGGACGCGCGGGCGGCTGAGCGCACCGCAGCGGCGGTTCCTCGCCGAATTGCCGCTGACGCAGCAGGAAGACGATCGCCTCTACGTGCATTCCGAAGCCAGTCATCCGGCGCGATGGCGCTACGTCGAGGGCACCTCGGAAGCCGCCCGAAGTATCGAGGCCACCGAGGCTCACGTTACCTTCTGCGGGCACATCCACCAGCCCGCGCTCTATTCGATGTCCTCGGCGGCGAAGATGACGAGCTTCGTCCCGACCTCTGATGTCCCGGTGCAACTGCTGGGGGGCCGGCGCTGGCTGGCCGTTGTCGGCTCGGTCGGGCAGCCGCGCGACGGCAATCCGGCGGCGGCGTTTGCGATGCTCGATACCGCGACGCGCGAGATCACCTATTGCCGGGTGCCCTACGACGTCGAGACTGCGGCGGACCGGATCCGCGCCAACGGCTTGCCGCGCTGGCTGGCCGATCGCCTGCTTGAGGGGCGGTGAGCAATGGCGAAGCCTTCGATCGAGCCGGGCGCCGAACTCGACGGTAGGACCATCGACCGGACGCTCGACGAACAGGGCAACAACAAACACATCGACCGGCTGGTCGCGCTGCGGCACTGGGCCTCGCCATTAAAACTCGACGAGAGCCGGCTCACCGTGCATGTGCTGGAAGCGATCGATCCGGCATCCGCGATTCTGGAATTTACCGCAGTCAATCAGGTCGACCATATCGTCATCGGCGCGCGGCAGAATTCGATGATGCGGACGTTTCTGGGCAGCGTCTCGGCCAAGGTTGCGGCCGCGGCGGCAGAGCAGGAAGAAAAAAGCGGCGGCAAGCCGAAGGCGATCGAGGCTTAAGGGTTCATCTGAAGCGCTGGACGTGATCGATCAGCGCGCGCAGTTTCGGGGCCGTGTTGCGGCGACTTGGGTAATACAAATAGAAGCCGGCGAAGCGCGGGCAATATTCTTCCAGGATAGACACGAGTTCGCCGCGCTCGATCGAGGGGCGAAAGCTCGCTTCCATGCCAAAGGTGATGCCATAGCCGGTGACGGCGAGCTTGATCATCAGCGCCATGTCGTTGGTCGTGATCTCGGGCGCGACGGCGACGCTGAACTCCTTGCCGTGCTCGGCGAATTCCCAGCGATAGGGTGCGACCCTGGGCGCGGGGCGCCAGCCGATGCAGCGATGACCTGCAAGCTCGCTTGGATGTGACGGCACTCCGAACCGGTCGCGGTAGGCCGGGGCGCAAACCGCAAGCTGGCGCTCGTCGCCCGCGACGGACACCGCGATCATGTCCTGCTCGATCACTTCGCCGAGTCTGACGCCGGCGTCATATCCCTCGGCGACGATATCGAATTCCTCGTCGGTCACGGTGATGTCGATCTGGATTTCCGGATTGGCCTCGGCAAACGTCGCCAGGAACGGGCCTGCGAGAAAGCGCTCCGCGATCGATGAGACGGCCAGCCGCAGCTGCCCGCGCGGCAGCCCGCGCAGGTTCCCGGTGGTCTCGATGGCCGCGCGCATCTCTGCAATCGCGGGCGCCGTCTCGGCAAAGAGGCGTTCGCCGGCCTCGGTCAGGCTGACGCTGCGCGTCGTGCGCTGCACCAGTGCAATGCCAAGCGTCTCTTCCAGCCGCCGGATGGTCTGGCTGACCGCCGAGCGCGTGACCCCCAGGCGGTCGGCCGCCGCGCGAAAACTCCGCTCCTCGGCCACGACGGCGAAGACGGCCAGCGCATTGAGGTCCGGTTCCATTGGTTAGATTTTCTTTCCATATTGGGAAGAAATGGTCGTCTTCCGTCGACAATGGGCCAGATCTATCTTCCTGGCAACCGCTCAAGGACGGCTCGCAAATCAGCCAGGAAAGAGACCAGATATGTCGCTGAACAAAGTCATCCTCGTTACGGGCGCTTCCAGCGGCATCGGCGCCGCCATCGCGCGGGAGGTCGGCGCCGCCGGCGCGAAGGTCATGCTCGGTGCGCGCCGCTTCGACCGGCTGGACGCGCTCGCGGAGGAAATCAGGGCCAGCGGCGGAGAGGCGATGCCGCGCCGCGTCGACGTCACCGACCGCGCCGACGTCGCGGCGTTTGCGGAAGGCGCGCGGCAGGCCTGGGGCCGCGTCGACGTCATCGTCAACAATGCCGGCGTCATGCCGCTTTCGCTGATGGCCTCGATGAAGGTCGATGAGTGGGACCGCATGGTCGACGTCAACATCAAGGGCGTGCTGCACGGCATTGCCGCGGTGCTGCCGGAGATGACCGCCCGGGGCTCCGGCCATGTCGTCAACATCGCTTCGATCGGCGCGCTTTCGGTTGTCCCAACCGCTGCGGTCTATTGCGCGACCAAATATGCGGTGCGCGCGATCTCGGATGGATTGCGGCAGGAACACGACAACATTCGCATCACCTGCATCCATCCCGGTGTGGTCGAGAGCGAGCTTGCCGACGGAATCACCGACCCGGTAGCGGCGGAAGCGATGAGGACTTACCGCGCCATTGCGCTGCAGCCCGATGCGATCGCTCGCGCCGTCCGCTTCGCCATCGAACAGCCCGACGACGTCGACGTGAACGAGATCGTCATCCGGCCGACAGCCTGCAAATAAGGAGGCAGAAATGGGTTTTCGTTTTCACCGTTCGTACAGAGCAATCGCTGTAGCGGTTATGCTCGGTGGGATTCCGGCGGCGGCCAACTCGCAGACAACAGAAGAGCGCCTGCAACGCGGGGACGCTGTCGTGCGAAGCCTCAACAACGGGCAGCCGCAGCCCACCCTGGAGCGCATGCGGCGGGAGTTTCCATTCCTGGCCGAAGCCACCCAGGGCTATGCGCTGGGCGATGTCTGGTCCCGACCGGGCCTCGACAACCGAACGCGCCAGCTTGCCGCCGTCGCCGCATTTGCGGCAATCGGAGAGGTGGTCTTCATGAAGGTCCATGCCGGCTATGCGCTCAATGTCGGCGTATCCGAGGATGAGTTGAAGGAAGTCATCTACATGGTGACAGTTCCGGCTGGCTTCCCTCGGGCAATTTCGGCGTCGCAAGCGCTGTCCGAGCTGTTCGCCGCGCGTCGTGCAACGCCAGGCAGGCAACCCTGAGGAGGCCAGCCCATGAAGCATCCATTGATATTTGCGGCTGTCACGCTTCTCGCGGGCGCGGCTGCCTTGCCCGTAAAGAAAGGTCTCGCTCAGATGAACTCCGATCGGAAATCTGCCGCCCAGCCGGCACAAAACCATTCCTACGCCGGCATGTGGGTCACGGCCGACGGCACCATCCGCCACAACCTGCTCCCGAACGGCCGCTACGACGAAGCGCGCGGCAATCGCGAGAGCGCCTACCAGGGACGCTATGAGATCCGCGGCAATCACATCGACTATTGGGATGACACCGGTTTCACCGCCGATGGCGACTTCATCGACGGCGTGCTGTATCACGGCGGCATGATCTTGCGTCGGAAGGAATAGCCGCGCCCGACGCACAAGCAGCCTTGCGTCAGGCGGCGCGAACCTGATCGATCGGGCGCTTCGCGTCACGTGGCGGCTTGGTGTCGCGATCCTGCCAGACGTCGAAGAACTGGATGATTTCGCGGCAGGGTTCGCAACGGAACATGTTGCGCGACGACGCCGACTTCGACATCTCATTCAGACAGTTCGGGCAAAGCGGATTCATAGCGGTCTCGAAATTCTGATGCTGTAATATTCGGCGGCAGCGACAGTTCCCACGCACGGCGCAATAAAATGCGAACAGGCCGGCTTCAATTTGGGGAACGGTGTTTAGCGGCGATCCTGTAACCGCATCCGGCTTTCCAATTCGTAAAGATCGGACCGGGAACCGCTATCGAGCCGGTTCATCGTCGGCCGGCGCCACTCGTATCGGCTGAAGAAGAATTCGAGATCAGGACGAACACACCGCGCGAGGCGCTTGCGCCTCATCGATCGCCTCGCGACCGCGCTTTCCATCAACTCACTTGCGGGCGCGAGCGCGAGCGTATGCTCTCTTCCTGGTTCCTGGTTCCGCCGCCAGCAGGCAAACGGTGACGGCTGCATTGAACGCAAGCCACAGCGCCACACCAGTCCAGACCCATGTCATCGTCATCGTGCCGCACTCCCAAAAATCCGGGAAGCGCGTTGTGCTCGATTTGCCGTTCTCCGTGAAGACCGGACTTCTACGGTAGGTCGCACGAAGTCTATGCATGCGGCGGCGCATTATGAATTGCTGCAGGTGCGGTGCGTGACCTGCGTGGCGGCATCATTCGCGGGCCTCGGATTGTCGACGTCAGTCTACGCGCCTGATTCACTCGAGTGTCTGCACAGGCGGCGGTGTCGTTGCCACAGGCGCTGCTGTCGTCGCTGCAGGCGCCGATGTCGTTGCCGAAGGCGCCGATGGCCTCGCGCTCGGCGCTGCATTGCTGGCTTCGTTCCTGGTCGTCGCGACACGCGCGTCTTTTTCGACGCGAGCGGCGGCCGGTCTGGTTCCAGCGCTACCGACAGCTTCCGCTCTCGCGCCGCGCACGCGCTCTTTCGAGGCCTGCCGGCGCTGTCGCGGCGGGCCTGACCTTTCAATTCCCCAGGACCGCGCGATCGCAGGTCCCGCCGAATAGCCGATGAAGGCGCCGGCGACCGCGCCGATCGGTCCCAGCACCACCGCGCCCGATACCGCACCCAGTGCGGCGTCACTGGCCCGGTGCTGCGCAAAGGCTACGGACGGCGCAAGCATCAGGATGATGGCAGCTGCGGTTAGGGCTTTGGTCATGGCGTGGTTCCGTCGAATATCAGGGTTCGACGGTGTTACGGCTTTATGGCCAGACCATGAAGCTTCGTGGCCAGACGATGAAGCTTAAAGGTCAAGACGATGACACCTCGGGTTCCATCAGCCGCGAGCGGAACCCTGACGGAAACTCGCTAGTCGCGCTGCGTAGTCCCGGCGCGCGCGCGTTCGAGAATATCCCGCACCGCCGCGGGATTTCGAATGCAACGAAACCCGTAGCGGCCGGTGTAGTCGGTATCGGGCGACCGGGTCGAAATACCTGATGCGAAATTCAGGTGGCCTGCGCCGCGGCCAATGTCGAGGATTTCGAACGTCGCGTCCATGTCCTCGAACGAAGTGCCCCTGACGGTCGGTTTGCCCCAGGCCGTGCGCAAAATCAGCGCGCGGCGATTGGTGATCACGCATAGCGTCTGCCAATCGTACAGCAGCATCACCAGGGGTGCTGCGATCATCATGGCGCCGAACAGCAGAAGAAACATCGCTGCCTGATCGATCCAGCCTCTGGAGATCGCAATCGCGGTGGGAGCCAGCCAGGGAAATCCGATCCACCACAGAAACCGCCACATCAGCATGTTGGCGACAGCGTCGGGCTGTTCCTGCCAGAGCACGCGCTCGCCGTGCTGCAGCGCCTCGGCCAGCAGCCGCCGCAGCTTCGCGGAAAACAGCGTCGATCGAATTTCATCCAAGCTCATGTCTGTTGGTCGCTTGCGGTGCAGGAATGGTTCGGGACGCCGCCGCAACGCTCGATGGCGCGATTGCAAGGGTTGGCGTAAAGTGCGGCGTGGGGCGTCTGCTACCGGTGAAGGAGGATCTCCCATGTATGCCGCCATTCGTCAGGGCAAGGCTAAGACCGGCATGGCCGAAGAACTGGCACGCAGGATCAAGGAAGGTGCGATTCCGATCATCAGCGATGTCGAAGGTTTCATGGCCTACTACGTGGTCTATGCGCCCGACGACACCGTGACCGCGATCAGCATCTTCAACAATTACGCAGGCGCCGAGGAGTCGAACCGGCGCGGGATCGCCTGGATCGAGCAGAACCTGACGCCTTTGCTCACGGGACCGGCGACGGCGGTTGCCGGACCCGTGATCGTCCATACGCTGGCCTGACAATTGGCAGAAATCGTAGGGTGGGCAGAGCCAACGGGTCGCGCGAATGCGCGCCCGATGACAGGCTCCGCGTGCCCACCGACAAGAAGATGGTGGGCACGGCGCTAGCGCGCCTTTGCCCACCTGACGAATTGGCAGCAAGCAGAACGGTGTCGCTCGCCAGGGCGTGAACCCGTAATCTGTAGCGTTGGTGCGCACAACGGACTCAAGTCGGACATCGCTCCATGTCCGAAAAGTGCCAATAGGCGACCTGCGGATATGCCGTGTGCATTTGGTAGAGTTTCATGAGACATCTTTATTGAGTTTTAGGAGATGTGCGTCACAACCTTTGCATGAAAACGGCCGCACCTGCACTCGGGCTCTTAGCATACTTTTGTCTGTGCATCATTGTGGGAACAGCTGGTACCTGATAGCCTTTTCATACGCGCTCCTTTGGCCTTCCATATTTGCGTTTGCGATTCTTCCCGGTGTCCTGATCGGCACCCGTATGCGGACTTGGCAATCAAGCGTTATTGTTACTGAAATAATTACCATAGTTGCCGCGACCATGGTTGATCATCCGACCCTCGAACAATTGGTTCAGCCGCTGTTTGGTATGCGGCTCGCTATCGTTCACCTCGCCCTTTTCCCACCACTCCTTCTTTCGGTCCTCATTGGTCACTTCGGGAAGAAACGGAAACATGACCACACTGCGCATCTATGATCTTCGCGAAGGAAGTACTGGCGCTGGATTTGCGCGACCTAGTTGATTTTCTTGCGCCACGTTCATTGGAGGCAAGCTGGATCGTTTCACCGGTCAGTGTGGAATACCCCACTTTGGGGCGTGCTTTTGATCAGTTTGAAATAGTGCCGAACCGGGCGGGTGAGGACCATTTGGAGATTTTGGCGGCCAGCGGCGCGGCGGTCAACGGCATGGCCCTTTCGAAATATGCGCACGAAACGCTGCAAGTGATCTGGGGCCAGTTCGTTGCGACGCTTCCCGATCAGACGGACGTGTGGGTCACGATAAGAGCGATAGACAGCACCTTCTATGAAGTGACCACTTCGGATGAAGAGGCGCTGGCAGAAATAAGGTCCGCTTACCAAGACGTGCGCGATGCCTCTGGTCCCGTCTCTTCAGCGCCCTTTCCGCATGTACCCTGCGAAGGCGGCGAGTCGTATGTCGCGTTGAACATCAAGCCTGTCGAAGTAACTGGGATATTTGGCAACACTCAGATAAAGCGAGCTCTCGAATAGGCGTCGATTTTGACACGTCCGCAGCATGTCCGGTCACGGGGTAATCTCGGCAGTTCCGGTTGTCCGGTTTTGCCGGTTGAAGGCATCGGTTTGGCCGTGATTCAAGCGCTATTTCTGACGCGAGCGGGACATTCCAATTTAGCGAAACCAAAGCCGACCATGCCGGGGACGCGGTCAGCTATGCGGCTATCAGAATGAAGGCCGTTCCCGATGTGCGTGTGGTGCACGACATCATCCGGAAGGCATCGGCGACGACGTCCTGACTGAGCTAGATCGCTTCGCCGCGCGCCATCGCCGCCGCATTGCGGATCGCTGATATGTTGGTCTTGTAGGCCTCCACGGTGCCGCCCTTGAACACCGCGGAGCCCGCCACCAGCGCGTTGGCGCCGGCGGCGGCGAGTTCGCCCGCGACGTCGGGGCCGACGCCGCCGTCTACCTCGATATCGATCGGACGGCCCGCGGTCATCGCCCTGATGTCGCGCACCTTGCCGAGCGCCGAGCGGATGAAGGCCTGGCCGCCGAAGCCGGGATTGACCGACATCACGAGCACGAGGTCGATCAGGTCGATGACGTATTCGAGTGCGCTTACCGGCGTGCCCGGATTGAGCGAGACGCCGGCCTTCTTGCCGAGCGCGCGGATCGCCTGCAGCGAGCGATGCAGATGCGGACCGGCTTCGGCGTGGACGGTGATCTGGTCGCAGCCGGCCTTGGCGAAGGCTTCGAGATAGGGATCGCACGGTGCGATCATCAAATGCGCGTCGAAGATTTTCTTGGTATGCGGGCGCATCGCCTTGATGACGTCGGGGCCGTAGGAAATGTTCGGCACGAAGTGCCCGTCCATCACGTCGAGATGGATCCAGTCGGCGCCAGCGGTGTCCACCGCGCGGACTTCCTCGCCCAGCTTGGAGAAATCCGCAGCGAGGATCGACGGGGAAATGATGAGCGGACGCGACGCAAATTGCTGGGACATGTGCGCTCCGGTGCACAAGGGACGGATTTCCCCGCGTATCATGCAGGGCGGCCGGGGGCAATGCGGCTGCGAAAGACTCCGGTCGGGCGGAAAAATCTGCCGTCGCGGGCAGCTATTGCCGGGCATGTTCCCGACTTGGCGGCCCGGACAGGATCAGGAAAGCCGCGGTTTTGTTGGGTTTCTCGCCGTGGCACGGCGCTTGCTGAGGAACCGGCATGAACGAGGGGCCGCTCTGAGCGGCGTTGTTGGGGTTCTGTCATGTTGCTTGCTCTTGGTGCCGCGTCATCGGCGATCGATGCCCTGCAGGCGCTGACGTCCTCGAAGTCGTCGTCCGCAAAAGCCACCGGAACGAGCAAGGCAAGCCTGTTCGACTCTTTCGCGAGTGCCTCGGCCTCGACCGGTTCGAGCAGCAGCGCCGGAGGTAACGGCGGTTCGCAGATCTCGCCGGCAACCATGAGCGCGCTGCTGGCTGCGCAAAGCCAGTCCTCGACAGGATCGACGTCACAGGCGTCGACGAGCCGCTCGGACTCGCTCAAGAGCCTGTTCTCGCAGATCGACGGCAACGGCGACGGCAAGATCACCAAATCGGAATTCAACGATGCGCTTGGCGCGGGCGGCACCAATCTGGATCAGGCCGGCAGCGTCTTCGGCAAGCTCGACAAGGACGGCGACGGCTCGGTCAGTCTTGGCGAACTGGCATCGGCGCTGAAGGGCGGCAAGGGCCGCCACCACCATCACGAAGCCAGCGGTTCCGGCGAGAACGGATCGAATTCCGATCCCCTGATGCAGGCGCTGCAGGGCGCCTCCAGCACGTCCGTCACCAACAGCGATGGGTCAGTCACGACATCGCTGACCTATGCGGACGGTTCCAAGGTGACGATGACGTCGGCCGCATCGGCAAGCGCTTCGAGCGCCGCAACATCGTCGTATAATATCATCGAGAAGATGATCCAGCGTCAGGCCCAGGCGATTTCAGCTTCGGCCACGGCATCGCTGTCGCTGAGCGCCTGATCTTTTTTGTTTGACGCGTTTTCTTCACGCGAACGGGCTCCACTTCGCTTGAAAACGCTCTAAGAGACCCGGCGACGCTTCGGTAGTCGCGACCTAGCCGAAGCGATCCCCCCACGCCGGTAGCGCGCCCAGAAAGGGCAGCGCGGTCGCCTGATGGACGCCGCGCGCAATCGCGCGGGCAACCACATTGGCCGCCACCATCCCGAGTTCGGTGAGGCCATGCCGCGGATCGACCGGCTTCTTGCCGGTCGCCGCCGCAAACACCACGTCGCCGTCGGTTGGCGCATGCACGGGATAGATCGCGCGTGCCATGCCGGTCTGCGCGATCATCGCGAGGCGCTTGGCCTGCGCCTTCGTCAGCACCGCATCGGTGACGACGACGACCAGCGTGGTGTTTTCGCCGGAGATCGGTTCCGGGGCACCCTTGAGCCGCGCCTTCAGCATGTCTTTCGTGAATGACGGCGGCAGTCCGTGTCCGCCATACTCGTCGCCGATTTCGAACGGCGCCGCCCAGAACCACGGCCCGTCGCCGACCGTCACGCTGCCGACGGCGTTGACCACCGCAAGCGCCGCCACCATGACGCCATCTTCGGTTTGCGCGGAGGCCGAACCAAGGCCGCCCTTGAAATTGGCGGTGGTGGCGCCAAGGCCGGCGCCGACGCTGCCGAGCGCGAAATCGGTGCCCGCCGCGCAGGCGGCGGCATAGCCGAGATCGCGATAGGGCGGGAAACGTCCCCAGGCCTTGTTGCCGCCGTTGAGAAGATCGAAGCAGATCGCACCGGGCACGATCGGAATAACCGCTTCACGGATCCGCAGGCCGCGCCCCTGTTCGGCGAGCCAGGCCTGTACGCCGCCCGCGGCATCCAGCCCAAGCGCCGAACCGCCGGAGAGCGTAATCGCGTCGACGGCCTCGACCGTGGCTTCAGGCTTGAGCAGGGCTTCATCGCGGGTGCCGGGGCCGCCGCCGCGGACATCGATCGACGCGGTCGCGGGGGTATCGAAAATGATCGCGGTAACGCCGGATGCGACGGAAGCGTCTTCGGCGTGGCCGACGCGGACGCCGGAGATGTCGGTGAGAAGGTTTTTCAAGATGCCGGTCCGTTCAAGTCCGCGCCGATTGCGGCCATCGATATCTTTTCATCCTCGCCGATATATCGGCCGTCAACAAGGCTTCAACTGCCAAGCGCCAATCTGAACATCCTGGCGAGTTCGGACTTGCGGTACGGCTTGGCGAGCAGCAGCACGCCGGAATCGAGGCGGCCGTGGTGAACGATGGCGTTCTCGGTATACCCTGAGGTGTACAGCGTCTTCAGCGACGGGCGCCGTTTCAGCGCTTCGTCGACCAGCTGGCGGCCATTCATCATGCCGGGCATGATGACGTCGGTGAAGAGCAAATGCAGGGTCGGGGCGGTATCGATGATCTGCAGGGCCTCGCTGGCATTGGCCGCCTCGAGCGTGGTGTAGCCGAGGCTTTCGATCTGCGTCATCACGTAACGGCGCACCAGCGAATCGTCTTCGACGACGAGAACGGTCTCGGTGCCGCCCTCGACATTGGCTGATATCGCGGCTTCGGCGGCGGTCTGGTTCAATCCCGTGGCGCGCGGCAGGTACATCTTGACAGACGTGCCGTGGCCTTCCTCGCTGTAGATCTTGATATGGCCGCCCGACTGCTTGACGAAACCGAACACCATGCTGAGCCCGAGGCCAGTGCCCTTGCCGACCTCCTTGGTGGTGAAGAAGGGATCGAACACCCGCTCGATCAGCGCTGCGGGGATTCCGGTGCCGGTATCGCTCACCGCGACCATCACATAATGGCCGGGCACGACGTCGCTGTGCATACCGGCGTAGTTCTCGTCGAGATAGATGTTGCCGGTCTCAAGCGCGAGCTTGCCGCCATTGGGCATGGCGTCGCGCGCGTTGAGGGCAAGGTTGAGCACCGCCGTCGAGAGCTGGTTCGGATCGACCAGGGCCGTCCATGCATCCTCGGCCAGCAGCGGCGTGATCTCGACGTTCTCGCCGAGCGTCGGATGCAGCAGTTTGGCGGCCTCCAGCACCAGCCCATTGACGTCGACTTCGACGGGCTGCAGCGGCTGCTTGCGGGCAAAGGCAAGCAGATGCTTGGTCAGGTTGGCGCCGCGTTCGGCGGCTTCGTCGATCAATTTGGTAATGGCGACGAGTTCGGGCTTGTCGGCAACCGATTCCTCCAGGATTCCGATGGTCCCGGTGATCACGGTCAGGATGTTGTTGAAGTCGTGCGCGACGCCGCCGGTCAGCTGGCCGATCGCGTCCATCTTCTGGATGTGCCGCAACTGGGCTTCCGCCGCCTGCTTCTCGGTGAGGTCGCGGCCGATGAAGAAATGCCGTCTCACCGGCTCCGACCAGGTGCCGGTCCAGTTCAATGTGACGGACTGTCCGTCCTTGTGGACGTAACGGGTCTCGAAGTTTCGCATTTCATTTCCGCGGCGCGCGGCACGCATCTCTGCGCGCGTGCTCTCGAGATCGTCGGGATGAATGAATAGCAGGGCGCTCTGGCCGGCCATTTCCGAAGGGTCATAACCAAGGATGACTTTGGCGCTCGGACTGACCTGGATGAGATTCCCTTTGCTATCGGATACCAGGATGAGGTCATGCGAGGTCTCGAAGATGCGCTGCCGCTCTTCGATCTCCTGATTGAGCGCCTTCTCTGTTCGCTTGTTTTCGGTGATGTCGCGCGCGATCATGGAGGCGCCGACAATTTCGCCCGAGGCCGACCGGATCGGCGAGATGCTCAGCAGGACATCCACGTTGCGGCCGTCCTTGTGCAAGCGCACCGTTTCGTAGTCTTCCATCCTCTCGCCGCGGCCGACCTGTTCGAGGATGTTGCCAACCTCGGCGCGGCGATCCGGTGGAACAATGATGTCGATGCGCCTGCCGACGGCTTCGATTGAAGTGAAGCCGAACAAGCGTTCGGCAGCGCGATTCCAGGCGGTGATGATGCCGTCGAGCGATTTGGTGATGATGGCGTCGTTGGAGGATTCCACGACCGCGCTGAAAAGACGTTCGCGCTCGGTGTGGAGGCTGCGCTCGGAGGCGGCCTGGCGACGCAGCTTTTCGAGCAGCCGCGCCAACTGGCCTTGCAGCGACATATTGTCGATCAACAGCACCGCGAGGACGAAACTGGCCGCGCAAAGTCCGTAGAGCCGGCCGGCATAAAAACCCAGATCGAACCTGGCCGCGTTGAGAATTCCGGACAGCGCGATGTCGTACATCCAGGCACACATTACGACCATCAGCCAGACGTCGAGCACGGAATGCGGTCGCCGGTGCCACAGGATCAGCAGCGCTGCGAAGCTGAGAAGCACTTCCGCCGACAGGGTACCGATCAGCGTGTAGGTGAAATGTCCGCCACTGATCATGACAGGCAGCAGGTCATGTCTGGCGGTGACGAACCAGGCGGCAAAGGATATCGCCGCTGCGACCGCGATGATGCTGCCCAGGATCGCCCGTACCTCGGATCCCGGGATTTTCGGGCCGCCATCCTTGTCCTTCATGAACGCATAGCCGAGCACGAGAACCGGAAATACGATGTGCCAGATCTGGTAAAGCCAGGCGGTTGTTTGCGGGCCGGCATTGAGCAGCCCGGTCGGAGCAAACACACCTGGAAAGCTCAGGCCGTGGACGATCGCAGCGGCGGCGGTGAACAAATATCCACTTGCGAGCAGCAGCAGCGCCCGCGAGCGCAGAATCGTGAACTGCGAAAACAGCAGAATGGCGGTGATGAGATCGTTGATCGCGAGCGCGGATTGATAACTAGGAATGAAAGCCGGCACCGGGGTCAGTGGCACCCTGGCATAAACCGCAGCGATGACGAACAGAATCGACGAGACCGCGACGACGGCGAGTGCCCGCGCGCGATCACGGCTGCTCGCCGGCAGGGTCGATAGAAAGATGTTGCGTTCGTCAGCCGTCAGCATCGTTGTCCCTGGCAAACTGGCATCGAACGCGCCATCGGACCAGTACCAAATGCGCGAACATTAACCTATCCACTGAAGTGGCGTATCTAGCCGATAGGCGGATATCGATCGGGAGGACTAACAGACTAAAAACAGCAGGCGACGCGGAGCTGCTCAGGGGCCAAAATGGGCACGCCAGGTCTACAATGAGGTCGGGCCGGATGGAATCAACCCAAGGCTACATACTACCCATTCAATTCATGGCCGGAAAGACAGGTCCCGGGTAACCGGCCCTTTACCCAAACGCTGAATATTCTACGCGGCACTGCGTCTTCGTCGGGTACTTTTATCATAGGCTATCTGCGCGGCCGTTCGGGAATTTTTTTTCATGCCCCGTGTTCTTGTGATCGACGACCAGTCCGACGTGCGCACGATGATCTCGATCGTGCTGCGGATCAACCAATTCGAAATCGTCGAGGCCGCCACCGCCGAAGCGGGATTGAAGGCATTCGAAGCTGAGGATTTCGACCTCGCGATCGTCGATATCTTCCTGCAAGGTTCGAACGGCTCCGATGTGATCGCGACGATGCGCGAGCGGGTGCCCGACCTGCCTGTCGTCGCGATATCCGGCATGACGGCGCTCGACTTCCTGTCGAAATCACCTGAACTGGCTGGCGTGGTCTGCCTGCAAAAGCCGTTTCGTCCGACCGACCTGATCCGCGCGATCGAAGCGGCCCGGGAAGCGATGCGGCCATCGGCGGGCGCCGTTGCCGGGGCGGCGGCGCGGTAATCCGCCCGTCAGCCGTCACGGCCGGGCTGACTGTCCAACGCGCCGGCTGCCGGCATCACCCGCCACGGTTTCCCGAGGCGGAGCCGGATCGGGCGCGGTCTGGCGCGCCAGCGGAACCAGGAGCCGGCAAACGAGACCTTCCGGGCGCCAATCGAATTCGGCCTTTCCGCCGAGCTGCGACTCGATGCTGGCGATAACGCTCCGTGTGCCAAATCCCCTTGATATCGGTTTTTCGACCACAGGTCCGCCGGTCTCCATCCACACGAGGTCGAGAAGCCCCGACTCGAGTTCCCACTTCACCGATAGCCGGCCCGTCAACGCCGACAGCGCGCCATATTTGGCCGAATTGGTGACGAGCTCGTGCAGCGCCAAGGCCACTGTCTGTGCGGTCGCCGGTTGCAGCTGCACCTCGGCGCCGCGCAATGCGATCTGATCGCCCATCGAATATGGCGCCAGCTCTTCGTCGATCAGCTTGCCTATTTCGGCGCCTTGCCAGCTCGACAGTGAAAGCACGGTGTGAACCCGTGCGAGCGCGGTGATGCGCCCTTCGACCGAGCGGATGTAGCTCTTGACGTTTTCGCCGCGCGTCAGCCGAACGATCGACTGCGCCAGCGCCAGCGCGTTCTTGGCGCGGTGGTCGACTTCGCGGGCGAGCAGGGTCTGGCGCTCTTCGGCCTGCTTGCGTTCGGTGATGTCGACCGTCACGCCGCTGACGCGGATGACGCGGCCGTCCTTGTCGGTGCTCGCTGCGGCTGTTCCCGCGCACCAGCGCACTTCGCCATCGGGGCGGATGATGCGAAATTCCGCTTCGTAGGATTTCGCGCCTCGGGCGAAACTCGCCCACGCATCGTGCAGTTCCAGGACGTCGTCCGGATGGATCAGGGCCTGAATATTGGCCGGTGTCAGCTCAATGCTGCCGGGATCGACGCCGAGAATTTGATATTGGCCCTCGTCCCACATCCAGTCGCCATTGACCCAGTCCCAGTCCCACGACCCCATCTTTCCCGCGGCGATCGCCAGGCTCCGGCGCTGCTCGCTTTCCAACAGCCGCGCATGGGATTCTTCCAGTTCGGCGGTGCGGGCCCGAACCCGGTCCTCGAGCTCGACGTTGAGCCGCTCCAGCTGACGGGTCTTGCGATAGAGTTCGGCGAACACCTTGATTTTGGCGCGCAACACTTCAGGCACCACCGGCACCGGAACGTAGTCGACCGCGCCCATCTCGTAGCCGCGCAGCCGGTCCAGGTCGCTGACCTGGATCGCCGAGATGAAGATCATCGCCGTCTTCTGGAAACGGGGATGTTCGCGGATCATCGCGGCGAGCTCGAAACCGTCCAGTTCCGGCATGCAAACGTCAACCAGGATGATGGCGACGTCATTCTTCAACAGGAACTCAAGCGCCTCGCGCCCGGAGGAGGCCGAGACCAGGTTCTCTCCAAGCTCCTTCAGGATGACCTCATAGGCGAGCAGCTTTGCCGGCTGATCGTCCACCAGAAGTATGTTTACTTTCTCTTGGTCCATCATCTGCGCGCCGATCAACGGTGGAGCCACATACGGATGGCAAGGAGCAACTGCTCGGTGTTGACCGGTTTTGCCAGATAATCCGACGCTCCGGCCTCGAGGCATTTCTCGCGGTCGCCCTTCATCGCTTTTGCGGTCAGCGCGATGATGGGCAGGCGGCCAAACGACGGGTTTTGCCTGATCACCCCGATGGTCTGGTAGCCGTCCATCTGCGGCATCATGATATCCATCAGCACGATCGCTATCTTGGGATTGGATTCGACCAGCGCAATGGCCTCATGGCCGGTGGTCGCCGTCAGCACCTTCATGCCGCGCCGTTCCAGCACGCTCGACAGCGCGAAGATGTTCCGGGCGTCGTCGTCCACCAGAAGCGCGGTCTTGCCAACGAGATCCTCATCGGAACTATTGAGTTTCTCCAGCATCCTCTGCTTTTCGACCGGCAATTCCGTGATCACACGGTGCAAAAACAGCGACGTTTCGTCGAGCAGGCGTTCCGGCGATTCCACGCCCTTGACCACGATGCTGCGGGCCATGGTGTGGAGTTCCGCGTCTTCCTCGGCGGAAAGTTCCCGCCCTGTGAACACGACCACCGGCACGTTCGACAGCGCCTCGTCGTTGCGGATCTGGTCCAGTACCTCGAAACCGCTCATGTCCGGTAGCCGCAGATCCAGCACGACGCAGTCGCAGGGGTTGTCGCGCAGGGTCGAGAGGGCGCCGGCGCCGGTATCGCTGGTGAGGATCTCGATATCTACGTGATCGAGCAGGGCCTTGATGCTCATCTGCTCGGCGGCGTTGTCTTCCACAATCAGAAGGCGCTTGCGCCGCGGCTTGGCGTATTCCTTGATCTGGGACAGTGCGGCGCTGACGCCTTCGGTGGTGGTCGGCTTGTTGACGAAGGAAAACGCGCCGCGTGCCAGCGCGTGCTGGCGATCCTCGTCGAGCGTGATGATCTGCACCGGAATGTGCCGGGTCAGCGGATTATGCTTGAGCTGGCTCAGCACGGTCCAGCCCAGCATGTCCGGCAGGAACACGTCGAGCGACACCGCCGTGGGCTGGAACTGCTTGGCGAGCTCAAGCGCCTCGGCGCCGCGATTGGCGACCAGGACCTTGAAGCCCTTGTCGCGGGCGAGATCGATCAGCACCCGCGCGTAGTGCGGATCGTCCTCGACGATCAGAAGGATGGTGTCGCCGGCCTCGAGATTGAGCCGGTCATCCGGCAGCTGCTCGATCACCCGCTCCTGGGTCGCGGCAACCTGCAGCGCCGGCGCGGTC
The DNA here is from genome assembly GCF_018130105.1 of Bradyrhizobium sp. AUGA SZCCT0160. Classification (NCBI taxonomy): domain Bacteria; kingdom Pseudomonadati; phylum Pseudomonadota; class Alphaproteobacteria; order Hyphomicrobiales; family Nitrobacteraceae; genus Bradyrhizobium; species Bradyrhizobium sp. AUGA SZCCT0160. The sequence continues at coordinate 134,856 of NZ_JAFCMD010000019.1, read as the reverse complement.
AGATAGGGCGACGGGGCAGGGGTGCGCGGCGCGACGGTGGGCCCGGAATATTTCAAGGGCAGATACAGGATGAAGGTGCTGCCCTTGCCCGGCGCGCTGCGCAGATGAATCTCGCCGCCGAGCAGGCTTGCAAGTTCGCGGCTGATGGCGAGACCGAGGCCGGTGCCGCCATATTTCCGGCTGGTGCCGGCATCGGCCTGCTGGAACGCCTCGAAGATCAACTTCTGTTTTTCCGGCGGAATGCCGATGCCGGTATCGGTGACCTCGAAGGCCACGACCGCGGGAGCGTGGTTCAGGATCGGGTGCTCCGCGCTCCATCCGCCGACGGCTGCGGACACGGTCAGCCGCACACCGCCTTCGGCGGTGAACTTGAACGCGTTCGACAGCAGATTCTTCAGCACCTGCTGCAGGCGTTTGGAGTCGGTCACCATGCTGCGGGCGAGGTTCTCGTCGACGCTGATGTTGAACGAGAGCTGTCGGTTGTCGGCTTCGTGCCTGAACGGCCGGCCGACGGTTTCCAAAAGGTTCGAGGTCAGGATTTCCTCGGCATCGACCGTCACCGTTCCGGATTCGATCTTCGACAGGTCGAGGATGTCGCTGATCAGGTTGAGCAGGTCGGTGCCGGCGCCGTGGATGGTGCGGGCGAACTCGACCTGCTTGGCCGACAGATTGCCGTCGGGGTTTTCGGTGAGCTGCTGGCCGAGGATCAGGATGCTGTTGAGCGGCGTGCGCAGCTCGTGCGACATGTTGGCGAGGAATTCGGACTTGTACTTCGAGGTCAGCGAAAGCTCGGTCGCCTTCTCCTCGAGCGCGCGCCGCGCCTGTTCGATTTCCTGGTTCTTTCTTTCCACCTCGACGTTGCGTTCGGCGAGCTGCTGGGCCTTCTGCTCGAGCTGTTCGTTGGTCTGCTGCAGCTCCTTCTGCTGGGTCTGCAATTCGCCGGCGAGCTGCTGCGACTGCTTCAGCAGGCCTTCGGTCTGCATCGTGGCCTCGATCGAATTGAGCACGATGCCGATGGAGTCGGTGAGCTGTTCGAGGAAGGTCATCTGCGAGGTCGTGAACGAACTGACCGAGGAGAGCTCGATCACCGCCTTGACCTGGTTTTCGAACAGGACGGGCAGCACGACGAGGTTCTTCGGGACCACGCGGAGCAGCGCCGAATTGATCGGTATGGTGTCGGCCGGGATGTCCGAGATCACGCGCTGGCGCTTGTCCATCGCGGATTGCCCGATCAGGCCTTCGCCGAATTGCACGAATAGCGGGTGAGGGTGGTCGCCGTCGCCGGCGTAGGCCGACAACAGGCGCAGTTGCCGGTTGTCTTCGCTTTCGACGCGGTAGATGACGCCCATATGGGCGTTCACCAGCGGCGTCAGTTCGGTCAACAGCAGCCGGCCAACCGTGGTGAGATCGCGCTGGCCCTGCAGCATGTTGGTGAATTTGGCGAGGTTGGTCTTCAGCCAGTCCTGTTCCGAGTTCACGTCCGTGGTCAGGCGGAGAGTGCCGATCATGGTGTTGATGTTGTCTTTGAGTTCGGCGAGTTCGCCGCGTGCGTCGACCTGGATCGAGCGGGTAAGGTCGCCTTTTGTCACCGCGGTCGCGACCTCGGCGATGGCGCGCACCTGCGAGGTCAGATTGGCGGCGAGCAGGTTGACGTTGCCGGTAAGGTCCTTCCAGGTGCCGGCAGCGCCGGGCACGTTGGCCTGGCCGCCGAGCCTTCCTTCGACGCCGACTTCGCGCGCCACCGAGGTGACCTGATCGGCGAAGGTCGCCAGCGTCTCGGTCATGTTGTTGATGGTATCGGCGAGCGCGGCGACTTCGCCCTTCGATTTCACCGTCAGGTCCTGCTTCAAATCGCCGTTGGCGACCGCGGTCACCACCTTGACGATGCCGCGGACCTGTTCGGTCAAGTTGGCCGCCATGAAGTTGACGGTGTCGGTGAGGTCCTTCCAGGTGCCGGCGACGCCGGGCACCTGCGCCTGGCCGCCGAGCTTGCCCTCGGTGCCGACCTCGCGCGCGACGCGGGTGACTTCGCCGGCGAACGCGTTCAGCTGATCGACCATCGTGTTGATGGTGTTCTTGAGTTCGAGGATTTCGCCCTTCACGTCGACCGTGATCTTGCGCGACAAGTCGCCGCGCGCCACTGCCGTGGTGACCTCGGCGATGTTGCGGACTTGCGTCGTCAGGTTGGCCGCCAGCAGGTTGACGTTGTCGGTCAGGTCCTTGAACGTTCCGCCGACGCCGGGCACCACCGCCTGGCCGCCGAGGCGTCCCTCGGTGCCGACTTCGCGCGCGACGCGGGTCACTTCGGCCGCGAACGAGCGCAGCTGTTCGACCATCGTGTTCAAGGTGTCCTTGAGCAGCAGGATTTCGCCGCGCACGTCCACGGTGATCTTCTTGGACAGGTCGCCGCCGGCGATCGCGGTCGCGACCTCGGCGATGTTGCGGACCTGCGCCGTCAGGTTGGAGGCCATGAAGTTGACGTTGTCGGTGAGGTCCTTCCAGGTGCCGGCGACTTCGGGCACTTGCGCCTGGCCGCCGAGCTTGCCTTCGGTGCCGACTTCGCGCGCCACGCGCGTCACCTCGGAGGCGAAGGCGTTGAGCTGATCGACCATCGTGTTGACGGTGTTCTTCAGCTCGAGAATCTCGCCCTTGACGTCCACCGTGATCTTCTTGGACAGGTCGCCCTTCGCCACCGCCGTGGTCACTTCGGCGATGTTGCGGACCTGGCCGGTGAGGTTGCCGGCCATCGAGTTGACGTTGTCGGTAAGATCCTTCCAGGTGCCGGCGACGCCGGGCACGTTGGCCTGACCGCCGAGCCGGCCTTCGGTGCCGACCTCGCGCGCCACGCGGGTCACTTCGCCCGCGAAACGGTTGAGCTGGTCGACCATCGTGTTGAGCGTTTCCTTGAGCTGCAGGATCTCGCCGCGCACGTCCACGGTGATCTTGCGCGACAGGTCGCCGCCCGCGATCGCCGTCGCGACTTCGGCGATGTTGCGGACCTGCGCGGTCAGATTGCCGGCCATCGAGTTCACGCTGTCCGTCAAGTCCTTCCAGGTGCCGGCGACGCCGGGCACTTCGGCCTGGCCGCCGAGCTTGCCGTCGGTACCGACCTCGCGCGCCACGCGGGTCACTTCGCCGGCAAAGGCGTTGAGCTGGTCGACCATCGTGTTCAGCGTTTCCTTCAGCTGAAGGATTTCGCCTGACACGTTGACGGTGATCTTCTTGGACAAGTCGCCCTTGGCGACGGCGGTGGCGACTTCGGCGATGTTTCGCACCTGGCCGGTGAGGTTGCTGGCCATCGAGTTGACGCTGTCGGTCAAGTCCTTCCAGGTGCCGGCGACGCCGCGCACCAGGGCCTGGCCGCCGAGCTTGCCTTCGGTGCCGACCTCGCGCGCGACGCGGGTGACTTCGCCGGCAAACGCGTTGAGCTGGTCGACCATCGTGTTGACGGTGTCCTTCAGCTCCAGAATTTCGCCGCGCACGTCCACCGTGATCTTCTTCGACAAGTCGCCATTGGCGACCGCCGTCGTCACTTCGGCGATGTTGCGGACCTGAGCCGTCAGGTTGCTCGCCATCGAGTTGACGCTCTCGGTGAGATCCTTCCAGGTGCCGGCGACGCCGAGCACGTTGGCCTGACCGCCGAGCCGCCCGTCGGTACCGACTTCGCGCGCGACGCGCGTGACTTCGCCGGCAAACGCATTGAGCTGATCGACCATCGTATTGAGCGTTTCCTTCAGCTGAAGGATTTCACCGGATACGTTGACGGTGATCTTCTTGGAAAGGTCGCCGCCCGCGATCGCGGTCGCGACGTCGGCAATGTTACGGACCTGCGCGGTCAGGTTGGAGGCCATGAAGTTGACGTTGTCGGTGAGGTCCTTCCAGGTACCGGCGACGCCGGGCACCTGGGCCTGACCGCCCAATTTGCCCTCGGTGCCGACCTCGCGCGCGACGCGCGTCACTTCGGAGGCAAACGAGTTGAGCTGGTCCACCATCGTGTTGATGGTGTCTTTCAATTCCAGAATTTCGCCGCGGACGTCCACCGTGATTTTTCGCGAGAGGTCGCCGCGGGCCACCGCGGTGGTGACGTTGGCGATGTTGCGGACCTGCGCGGTGAGGTTGCCGCACATCGCGTTGACGGAGTCGGTGAGATCCTTCCAGGTGCCGGCGACGCCGGGCACGATCGCCTGACCGCCGAGCTTGCCGTCGGTGCCGACTTCGCGGGCCACACGCGTCACTTCGGAAGCGAACGAGCGCAACTGGTCCACCATCGTATTGATGGCTTCCTTCAGCTGCAGAATCTCGCCGCGGACGTCGACCGTGATCTTTTTCGACAAGTCGCCATTGGCGACCGCGATGGTGACTTCGGCGATGTTGCGGACCTGGCCGGTGAGGTTGTTGGCCATGGAGTTGACGCTCTCGGTCAAATCCTTCCACACGCCGGTCACTTCCGGCACCTGCGCCTGGCCGCCGAGCTTGCCCTCGGTACCCACCTCGCGCGCCACGCGCGTCACTTCCGAGGTGAACACGCTGAGCTGCTTGATCATCGTGTTGACGATGTTGGCGGACTGCAAAAATTCGCCGCCCAGCGGGCGGCCATCGACATCGAGTTGCACGGTCTGCAGCAGGTCTCCCTGCGCCACGGCGGCGACCGCCCGGGTCACCTCGCGGGTCGGCCATAGCAGGTCGTCGATCAGGGTGTTGACCGACCCTTCCATGTCCGCCCACGAGCCGCTCGAAAGATCGAATTTGACGCGCTGGCGGGTTTTGCCCTCGCGGCCGACGACCTGTCCGACACGCTCCAGCTGCTGCGCCATTCGTTGATTGGCGGCAACGATCTCGTTGAAGGTGTCGGCGATCTTGCCCTCGATGCCGAGATGATCACCGGTCATCCGCACCGAGAAATCGCCGGAGCGCATCGCCTGCAGCGCGTGCAGCAGGTCCTGCATCGGGTCGGGCGTGCCGTTGGCTTGCGCCTTGGCTTTGGAGACGCGGCGGACCGGAGGTGATGCTCCAGGGGAAAGATCACTCATGGTGTCTCCTCGAGGCGATTTCGCGCGAATCTGGCCGCTGGTATGCGATTGCGCCATAAGACGTGCCGCCCGATCGGAGATCAAGGTGGAACAGCAGGTGATGCAGCAAAATCAATGACATGGAACCCAGCCCGAACTGTTTAAAACCGCTCGGATGCTTTTGGTTCCACCGCCCCGGGAAAAAAGTTCCATATTGTGAAAGGCCGTTAACCATTGCGGGCTTCGGGCTTTCCTTGATGAACGCGCCGCAAACAAAAAACGCCCCGGCAAAGCCGGGGCGTTGGTTGCTGACAAAGCTTGGGAGGGGTCTTAAGAACCCTTCGGATTGATCTCGGTGTAGTTGCCCTTGGCATCCCACTTGTAGACGACATAGTCGATCGCCTTGATGTCGCCCTTGGCATCGAAGCCCATCTTGCCGAGCACGGTATCCCACTCACCGGCCTTGATGGTTTCCATCACCTTCTTCGGGTCGGTCGTACCGGCCTTTGCCACCGCCTTCGACCAGACCTGAATCGTGGCGTAGGTGTAGAGGGTGTAGCCTTCGGGATCGATGTTCTTGGCCTTGAACTTGGCGACGATCTCCTTGGCGGTCGCCTTGTTGCGCGGGTCGGGACCGAAGGTGAACAGCGTGCCTTCGGCGGCGGGACCTGCGATCGAGGCGAACTCCTTGTCGTTCAAGGCGTCGCCCGCCATCAACACCGTCTTCAGGCCCTGGTCGCGCATCTGGCGCAGGATCAGGCCGGATTCCTGATGATAACCACCGACAAAGACCAGATCGATATTGTCGCGCTTCAGCCGCGACACGATCGCGTTAAAATCCTTGTCGCCCTTGTTGTAGGATTCGAACATCTTCTCGGTGACGCCGGCCTTGTTGAGCGCCTTCTTGGTTTCGTCGGCGAGGCCTTTGCCATAGGTGGTCTTGTCGTTGAGGATGGCGACGTTCTTGCCCTTGTAGTTCTTGACGATGTAATCGGCGGCGACCAGGCCCTGCTGATCGTCGCGGCCGCAGACGCGCGCCACGTTCCAGAGCTTGCGCTCGGTGAACAGCGGGTTGGTCGAGGCCGGCGTAATCTGCAGCACGTTGCCGTCGGCATAGGCTTCCGACGCCGGGATCGATGAGGACGAGCAGAAGTGACCGGCGACGAACGGGATCTTCGCGCTGGCGAACTTTTCCGCCACCGAGCGCGCCTGCTTGGGATCGCAGGCATCGTCACCGACCTGCAGCGCCAGCTTCTTGCCTGCGACGCCGCCGGCGGCGTTGATGTCGGCCACCGCCTGTTCGGCGCCGTTTTTCATCTGCCGGCCGAACGCGGATTCGCCGCCCGTCATCGGGCCCGCCACTGCAATATTGATGTCCTGCGCCAGCGCGCTCGCCGATAGCGCGAATGATGCGCCCAATGCCAGGCCGATGAGTTTCAGTGATTTCATGAGTGTCCTCGCGGGGATAATCGCTACGGGACGCACCCGGCGAACCGGGTACGCAAACCGGGGCCATTGTCCGCTGATTTTGCGGCGAAGTCATCGGCAAAATTCGGGCAAGTCCACGGTCCGTTCGCAGCATCTTGCCGCAGCGGCCGGATTTCGCCGCCGGCCTGGGCAACCCTAGCCCCGCCGGCCTCCCTCCAGATAGGCGGCGCGGATTTCGGGGCGCTGCAGCAATTCGCTGCCGGTGCCGGAGAGCGTGATCAGGCCGTTGACCATGACATAGCCACGATGGGCGAGTTTCAGCGCGTGATTGGCGTTTTGTTCGACGATCAGCACGGTCAGGCCGTCCTGCCGGTTCAGGGTCCGGATGGCGTCGAAAATCTGCCGCGCGATCAGGGGGGCGAGGCCGAGCGACGGCTCATCGAGCATCAGCAGGCGCGGCCGGCTCATCAGGGCTCGGCCGATCGCCAGCATCTGCTGCTCGCCGCCCGACAAGGTTCCGCCGCGCTGGGTCATGCGTTCCTTGAGCCGCGGGAACAGGTTGAAAATGCGCTCCAGGCCGCTGGCGCGGTCGGCCTCGCTGGAATTGGTTGCGTCGGCGCCCATTTGCAGGTTTTCCGCCACGCTCATGCGCGGGAAAATCCGGCGGCCTTCCGGGGACTGGGCGATGCGCAGCCGCGCGATCTCGTGCGTCGGCACGCCGGTGATGTCCTGGCCGTCATATTCAATCCGGCCGGCGCGGGCGCGGGGCCTGCCGAACACCGTCATCATCAAAGTCGATTTGCCGGCGCCGTTGGCGCCGATCAGGGCGACGATCTCGCCGGCGCCGACCTCGATATCGACGCCTTTCAGCGCCTCGATCTTGCCATAGGCCGCGCGCAAGCCGCGGATCGCGAGCAGGGGCGTTGTCGGGGACGATGCGGTCACGTTCCGCTCTCCATCACCGCGATGGCTTCCTCCTCGTCGGCGCCGAGATAGGCGGCGATCACCCTGGGGTCGTCGCGGACGTGTTGCGGCGTGCCCTCGGCGATCTTGACGCCGTAGTCCATCACGACGACGTGGTCGGAGATTTCCATCACCACCGACATGTCGTGCTCGATCAGGAGGATCGAGGTGCCCTGATTCGCGCGGATAGCGAGCAGCAGCTCGCTCAGGCTTGCGCTCTCCCGCGCGTTCAGCCCGGCGGCCGGCTCGTCGAGGCAGAGCAGCGCCGGTTCAGTGCACATCGCGCGCGCGATTTCGAGGCGGCGCTGATCGCCGTAGGGCAGGTTGCCGGCGGCATCGTCGGCGCGGTCGAGCAGGCCAATGCGCTCCAGCCACGTTCGCGCCAGATCGATCGCCGCTTTCTCCGCGACGCGCCACGACGGCGCGCCGATCAGTCCGAGCAGGGTGAGGCCGGAGGCGCGCATGAGCGCATTGTGCTGTGCCACCATCAAATTCTCCAGCGCCGTCATGCCGGGAAAGAGCCGGATGTTCTGGAAGGTGCGCGCGACTTTCGCCTGCTTGGAAATCCGGAAATCGTTCAGCCGCTCGAGCTGGATGTTGCGGCCGTCATCATGCGCCAGCCGCATGCTGCCGCTGGTCGGCTTGTAGAAGCCGGTGATGCAGTTGAAGACGGTGGTCTTGCCGGCGCCGTTCGGTCCGATCAGCGCCGTGATCTTGCGCCGTTCGGCGCCGAAGGAGAGGTCGTTGACCGCGACGATGCCGCCGAAGCGCATCGACAAATGATCGACGGAAAGGATGTGGTCGGCGCTCATCCGTGCCCCTCCTTGACGAGGTCGGACGAGATCGCCTGGTTGCGTTCCAGGAACACGGTCGGCGCACGGTGACCGATCAGACCGCGCGGGCGCCAGATCATCAACAACACCATCGCCATGCCGAACACCAGCATGCGATACTGGTCGAGCCCGCGGAACAGTTCGAAGCCGCCGATCATGGCAAGCGCCGCCAGCGCCACGCCCAGCTGCGAGCCCATGCCGCCCAGCACCACGATCGCCAGCACCAGCGCCGATTCATGGAAGGTGAAGGATTCCGGGCTGATGAAGCCTTGTCTGGTCGCGAAGAACGCGCCGGCGAGCCCGCCGAACATCGCACCGGTCGCAAACGCCGTCAGTTTTGTGGTTGTGGTGTTGATGCCGAGCGCGCGGCAGGCGACTTCGTCCTCGCGCAGGGCTTCCCAGGCGCGGCCGATCGGCAGGCGGCGCAGCCGGATCGTCACCCAGTTGGTGAGCAGCGCCAGCGCCAGGATCAAATAGAACAGAAACACGATGCGGTGGGTCGGCGAGAATTCGATGCGGAGCATGGCCGCGAGCCCGTCGTCGCCGGGCGAGAGCGGAATGCCGAACATGGTCGGCCGGGGAATGCCGGTGACGCCGTTCGGACCGCCGGTTACGCTTTGCCAGTTGAGCAGGACGAGGCGGATGATCTCGCCGAAGGCGAGGGTGACGATGGCGAGATAGTCGCCGCGCAGTCGCAGCACGGGAAAGCCGAGCAGCACACCCCAGAAGGCGGCGAGGATGCCGGCCAGCGGCAGACAGATCCAGAACGACAGCCCGAAATTGGTCGCCAGCAGCGCGTAGGAATAGGCGCCCACCGCATAGAACGCGACATAGCCGAGGTCGAGCAGGCCGGCGAGGCCGACCACGACGTTCAGCCCCCATCCCAACATCACATAGGTCAGCACCAGGATGCCGAGATCCAGAATGTAGCGCTCATTGTAGAAGATCACCGGCACCAGAAAGGTGAAGATCAAGAGCACCGGCGCGACGAGGCGAGCCCCGAGCGAGAGCGCCGATGTCACCTGTGGCGGCACGACGCGCACGGTGCCGACCGGTCCCCACCATTGCCGCAGCAACTCGACGACGATGCTGCCGCCGAACACGGTTGCGACCATCATGGCGAGGTCGCCGAAGCGGGTCCAGTAGGTCAGTTGGCCGTCTGATCCTGCTTCGGTGCGCACGCCGATCATCAGCGAGAACAGCACCAATGCTACCAGCGCGCTGATCAGGGCCTTCTTGAAGATGAAGGCGACGCCCGGTGCGCGTGAGGTTTGCATGGCGGCGGCGGGGTTTGCGCTCACGCGGCGGCCCGTCAGACTTTTTCGACTTCAGGCCGGCCGAGCAGGCCGGTCGGAAGGAAGATCAGGACGACGATCAGGATCGAGAACGCCGCGACGTCCTTGTATTCGACCGAGAAGTAGGCCGACCATAGCGTCTCGATCAGCCCGATCAGCAGTCCGCCCAGCATCGCGCCGGGCAGCGAGCCGATGCCGCCGAGCACGGCGGCGGTGAACGCCTTGATGCCGGCGACGAAGCCCATGAAGAAATCGACCAGGCCGTAATAGAGCAGGTACATCATGCCGGCGACCGCGGCGAGCGCCGCGCCGATCACGAAGGTCATGGAGATGGTGCGGTCGACGTCGACGCCGAGCAGCGAGGCCATGGTCTGGTCCTGCTCGCAGGCGCGCATGTCGCGGCCGAGCCGCGTGCTCGATACCAGCCAGGTGAACAGCGCGAGCAAGACGACGGTCGTGATCACGACGATGATCTGGATGTTGGACAATTGCACCACGAAGCCGCCGGCGCCCTCATGCAGCGTGTAGCCGCCGGTGATGATCGGCGGCACCGGTTTGACACGCGCGCCCTGCGCGACTTGGGAATAATTGGTCAGCACGAATGACATACCGATGGCTGACAGCATCGGGGCGAGGCGGAACGAATGCCGCAGCGGCCGGTAGGCGATGCGCTCCACCGTCCAGCCATACAGCGCGGTGATCGCCATCGATACCAACAGCACGACCAGCAGGATCAGGGGGATCGCGGTCAGGCCGAACGAAACCAGGATCAAGAACGTGATCAGGGCAATGAAGCCGCCGATCATGAAAATATCGCCATGGGCGAAATTGATCATGCCGACAATGCCATAGACCATGGTGTAGCCGATGGCGATCAGGCCGTAGATCGAGCCGAGCACGAGGCCGTTGATCAGTTGCTGGGCGAAATAATCCATGCGCTGCCGTATCTAGAGGTCAACGCGCCGAGGCCACCGGCAGCCTTGATCGATGCGTCGTATCGTTTTCTTACAGTTTGGAACCGGGGGCGGCAACAGTGGCGGCTGCGGCTTAAAGGGCTTGTACAGAGCTAGTTTTGAACTGCCGGTTCCCAGGGAGTTCCTTGGGTCACAATGCCAACACGGCTTTGCCGCGCAATCATCCCGCCGGAACCGGTGTTCCCTGGCAACCAAACTCGCGACTTTCTCGTTGACTACGACCACGTTCAACGAGGGAGATTCCCATATGAACAACCCGACCCAAAAGCCGGGCCAGCAGAACCAGAACCCGGGTCAGAAGCCCGGCCAGCAGCAGCAGGGCGGTGGTCAAAAGCCCGGTCAGCAGCAGCAGGATCCGAGCCGCCGTCAGGGCGAGCGACCCGGCGAGATGCCGGATCAGGACCGCTAGTTCGAAAGTAAGGAAAGTAAGGAAGGCCCCGCCCAGGCGGGGCTTTTCTTTGGCCGGCCCTGTTGTCTACTCGTCACCCCCGGGCTTGACCCGGGCGTCCATCATTTTTTGAAGAGCGATGGATTGCCGGGTCAAGCCCGGCAATAACAGGTGTACTCCGGGCCGGCCGCCGGCCAATTAAGGTAAACAAAGGGTTTAAATTGCCGCTCGCCGTTTAAGGGAGTTACGTCGCCGTCAGCCCGCCGCCTCGAAGCGCGGCGGGACCAACGGGAAGCGACATGGCCAAACACTGGCGGCTCAGTTCACTCAGCGGCGTGCTGCTGGCGGCGTATTTCATTCCGGCCTGGACCCTGATCGCGTTCAAGATCATGGTTTCGCCGATCCACGGCCTCTACGACCGGCCCAACATTTCGCTCGCTTTGTTCGTCAGCGATCATCTGCAACTGGCGGGCGCGGCGACCGTGCGTTTCGCCTGGCTGTTGGCGCTGGGGCGGATGACGGTCGTGGCGTTCTTTGCGGTCTTCCTGGTGTTCGTGACCCGCGCTGCGATCCGCAAGAGTGGCGGCTGCAATGAGGCGCTCGGCATGGCGCTGGCGATCGGCAGCGTTATCAGCTTTGCGGGCGTGCTGATGGCGTCGCAGGCCGGTGAGACCGCCGCCCTTCGGATGCATGCGGCCGAACTGTTGATGATGCTCGGCACCGTGATCGTGATGCTGGTCGAGGCGCCGGCGCAGAAGCCGGCGGAGACGAGCGCTACCGCGGGCGAGCTATCCCTTCAGCAGACCTAGTTCGGCGACGATCCCTGCGGCTTCCTTGACGGCGTGGTTGGCCGCGGGCACGCCGCAATAGATCGCCTGCTGCAGGATGATCTCCTTGATATCGTCAGGCGTGAAGCCGCCTTCGGCGAGGGCCGCGCGCACATGCAGGCGGAATTCATCCCACTGCCCGAGCGCGACCATCGTGCCGATCACCAGCACGCGGCGGGTGCGATGGTCGAAATGCGGCCGGGTCCAGATATCGCCCCAGGCATAGCGGGTGATCAGGTCCTGGAAATCGCTGTTGAACGCATTGCGGTTCTTGATCGATTTGTCGACCCATTCATTGCCGAGCACTTTTCGGCGCTGGGTCATGCCATTCTCGCGGCGCTTGTCGTCGTCCATTGCTGTCTCCTTCCGTCCTGCGAGCGCAGCGAAGCAATCCATCGTGCAACCAAGGAAGTATGGATTGCTTCGCTGCGCTCGCGATGACGATCGTTAGCGTTGCGTCAGGAAGCCGACCACCGCGTCGGTGAAGGCGTGCGGCTGCTCGACATTGGAAATATGCGCGGCGTCCAAAATCGTCATGCTGGCGCCGGGAATCTGGCTGCGGATGAATTCACCCGCCGCAACCGGCGTTGACATGTCGTGGCGTCCGGCAATCACCAGGGTCGGGCTCTTGATCTTCGGCAGCATCTCGCGGTTATCCAGCGTCGACAGCGCCTCGCAGCAGGCGAGGTAGCCCTCGACCGGGGTCGACAGCATCATCGCCTTCATGTTGGCGGTGATCTGCGGCTCGCGCTCGCGAAAATCCGCCGTCAGCCAGCCGCCGATCACGGTGTCGGCGACCGCGGCGATGCCGCCTTCCTTCACCGCCTTGATGCGGTTGTGCCAGTTGGTCGGGTCGGGATAGTGGCAGGCGGTATTGGCGAGGATGAGTTTGCCGAATCTCTCCGGCGCATTGGCGCCCAGCCATTGCCCGACCATGCCGCCCATCGACAGCCCGCACCAATGCGTCTTGGCAATATTCAGATCGTCGAGGATCGCCAGCACGTCGCGGCCGAACCGCTCCATCGAATAGGGCCCGGGCGGCACGCTGGATTTGCCGTGGCCGCGCCGGTCGTAACGGATGACGCGAAACACCTCCGTCAGCGCCTTCATCTGCGGCTCCCACATCTGCATGGTCGAGCCCAGCGAATTCGACAGCATCAGCGTCGGCCCGCCGTCGCGGCCTTCGACGGAAACGTTGAGCAGGCAGCCGTCGGCGTCGATCATCGGCATGGTGTTTTCCCTCGTCATGCGCGGGCTCGACCCGCGCATCCATCAAAAAGATTCTATTCAAGAAGATGGATTGCCGGGTCAAGCCCGGCAATGACATCTATTGAATGTCCAGTGAAGCGAGCAGGCGGTCGATCAGGGCTTGCGAGTCGCCCTGATAGGCCATCGGCTCGAACAGTTTTGCGATTGTGTCCGTGCTGAGCTGCGCGGTGACATTTGAGTCCGCGCCAATTACGTCGCGCAGATGCTTCTTTTCGGCGACCGCTTTCTTGCTGGCCGCCTCGATCAGATGATGTGCGTCGCTCTTGCCGATTTTCTCGGCCAGCGCGAACGTCACCGCTTCGGCCATGATCAGCCCATCGGTGGCGTCGAGATTGGCGCGCATCCTGACGGCATCGACTTCCAGCCCCTCGGCGATGTCGACGATGGCTGCAAGGGCTCCCGAGGTGACCAGCAGCAAGGTCGGCAGGGTCGGCCATTCCGCGTGCCAGGGCCCGGCGCTGCGCTCGTGGTCCTGCACCTGGGCGGCAAAAATCGTCGCCGCCAGATTAGGCGCCATGGTGGCGGCGGCGAGCGCGGTCGCGGCCGCCACGGGGTTGCGCTTGTGCGGCATGGTGGAGGAGCCGCCGCGGCCTTCGCCTGACGCCTCAAAGGCTTCGCCGACGTCGGTCTGCATCATCAAGGACACATCGCGGGCGATTTTGCCGCAAGTGCCGGCGAGAATGGCGAGCACGGATGCGGCCTCCGCGATACGGTCGCGGTGGGTGTGCCAGGGCGCCTCGGGCAGCGGCAGTTTCAATTCCTGCGCCAGCTTTTCGGCGACCAGCAATCCCCGGTCGCCGAGCGCGGCGAGCGTGCCGGCGGCGCCGCCGAACTGCAGCGCCAGCGTCTCGCTGCGCAATCGCCGCAGCCGCTTCTCCGAGCGGTGCAGGGCCGCGGCATATTCGGCGAGCTTGAGCCCGAACGGCATCGGCAGCGCATGCTGCAGCCAGGTGCGGCCGACCATGGCGGTGTTGCGGTGCTGGCGCGCCAGTTTGGCAAAGCCCGCGATGGCGCGGGCGGTGTCCGCGAGCAGTGCATCGATGCCGGCGCGCAGGCCGAGCATGGCGCCGGTATCGATCACGTCCTGGCTGGTCGCACCCCAATGCACGTAGCGCGCGGCGTCGGCGTCCAGCTTCGCCACATCAGCCGTCAGCGCCTTGACCAGCGGGATCGCGAGATTGCCCGACCGCGTCGCCGCCTCGGCCAATGCCGCAAGGTCGAATGATTCGGCTTTGCAGGCGCTCGTGATCGGGCCCGCCGCTTGGCTCGGAATAACGCCGATCGCGGCTTCGGCGCGGGCCAGCGCGGCCTCGAAATCCAGCATGTTCTGCAGGCATGCGGCATCGTCGCACACCGCGCGCATCGCGGCGCTCGACAGCATCGGGGCAAGCAGTGGGGACAGGGATGTGCTCATCTGTGCGGACCTAACCATCCCAAGTTGGCGTTGCCAACCCGGTTGGCGGTATCCCGGTCACAACACCGGCCGCCAAAATTTGCGGCATTGCGGCGATCCCTGTTTGGCTTTGCGAATATGCATCGCTCGTCGTCCCAGGGCGGCCTTTCCTTCTGCGCGGCCGTGCATTACTTGGGAGAACAGTTTTGAAGCGTTACAGGAGACACCACCATGGCCATGACGATGAACGGCGAAGTCCAGCTTGCGGCGTCGCGCGAGGCCGTGTGGGCCAAATTGAACGATCCGGAAGTGCTGAAGGTCTGCATCCCCGGCTGCGAGGAGCTGGAAAAGACCGACGAGCATGGCTTCCGCGCCACCGCGAAAATGAAGGTCGGGCCAGTCTCCGCCCGCTTCAAGGGCAAGGTCACGCTGAGCGATCTCGACCCGCCCAACGGCTACAAGATCTCGGGCGAGGGCGAGGGTGGCGTGGCCGGTTTCGCCAAGGGCGGCGCCACGGTGGCGCTGGCCGAAAAGGATGGCGGCACCTTGCTGAGCTATAATGTCGAGGCCCAGATCGGCGGCAAGCTGGCCCAGCTCGGACAGCGCCTGATCAATGGTTCGGCCAAGAAACTGGCCGACGAATTCTTCGCCAATTTCGCCAAGGCGGTGCAAGGCTGAGGCTTGGCAGCCTCCTGGCCCCGTCCAAGATTCCCGCCTCAAGTCCAGCCCGAATATCCCGTCAAGAGTCCCGCTAAGCCGCATCTGGCCATGCCGGAAGTGAGTGACTGCCAAGGTTGCTCATTGCCGGGATGGCCCATATTATGGCCTTGGAACGATTTTAAACGCCTGCGCAGCCGATATGCGGCAGTGCAGCTCAAGAGAGTGCTGATGGCCAAGATTTCCCTGATCGTGAACGGCAATCCCGTAAACGCCAATGTCGACCCCCGTACCCTCCTGGTCCAGTTTCTCCGCGAAAACCTGCGGCTGACGGGCACCCATGTCGGCTGCGATACCTCGCAGTGCGGCGCCTGCGTCGTCCATCTCGACGGCAAGGCGGTCAAAGCCTGCACCACGCTGGCGGTCATGGCCGACGGCCATGAAGTGCGGACCATCGAGGGCCTGGCCGCCGACGGCGCGCCGCTGCATCCGATGCAGGAAGCCTTCCGCGAGCACCACGGGCTGCAATGCGGCTTCTGCACCCCCGGCATGATCATGACCGCGGTCGATTTGGTGCACCGCAAGGGCAACGACCTTTCGGACCACGTCATTCGCGAAGAGCTCGAAGGCAATCTGTGCCGCTGCACCGGCTATCAGAACATCGTGACCTCGATCGCCGCCGGCGCCAAGGCGATGGCCAAATCCGACCTTGCTTAAATCCGACCTGGCTTAAGTCCGCCTCGCATCATCGAATTCATCGCGACCGCGATCAGGAAGTCCTCATGTACGAATTCAAATATCATCGCCCCGCGACCGTGCGTCAGGCCGCCAATCTCCTGGTGAAGAACGAAGACGCCAAGGTGATCGCCGGCGGCCACACGCTGGTGCCGGTCATGAAGCAGCGGCTCGCGAGCCCGCCGCATCTGGTCGATCTCTCCCATATCGATGGCCTCGACGGCATCGAGATGAAGGGCCGTTCGCTGGTGATCGGCGCCACCGCCAGGCACGCCGCGGTCGCGACATCGGCCGTCGTCGGCGAAGCCATTCCGGCGCTGGCCGAACTCGCCGGCATGATCGGCGATCCTGCGGTGCGCCACAAAGGCACCATCGGCGGTTCGCTCGCCAACAACGATCCGACCGCGGATTATCCCGCCGCGGTGCTGGCGCTCGGCGCCACCATCGTCACCAACAAGCGCCGGCTGAAGGCCGAAGAATTCTTCCAGGGCCTGTTCACGACGGCGCTCGAGAGCGACGAGATCATCACCAAGGTGATGTTCCCGGTGCCGAAGAAGGCGGCCTATATCAAATTCCGCAACCAGGCCTCGCGCTACGCGTTGGTCGGTGTGTTCGTCGCCAAGCGTCCGTCGGATGTCCGCGTCGCCGTCACCGGTGCCGGTTCGGACGGCGTATTCCGCGCCGAACCGTTCGAAGAGGCGTTGAAGAAGCGCTTCTCGCACAAGGTGCTCGATGGCGTTTCCGTTCCGGCCGAAGGGCTGAACAGCGACCTGCACGGCAGCGCCGAGTATCGCGCGCATCTGATCGGCGTACTGACGCGCCGCGCCGTCGAAGCCGCGACGGCGAAGTAAGTTTGCCGTTTCCCGGCTCAGCAAGATTGGCTTTGTCATGAGTGCATCGGCGCTACCGAAATCCGTCGATGCGATGCAGGAGTTGCTGACCTCGCGCGGCTATCTCGCCGAGCGGTCGCTGGCGACGGTGACCTATCTGTCGCTGCGGATGGGCCGACCGCTGTTCCTCGAAGGCGAGGCCGGCGTCGGCAAGACCGAAATCGCAAAGGTGCTGTCGGCCGCCCTTGGCCGCAAGCTGATCCGTCTGCAGTGCTACGAAGGCCTCGACGTTGCCTCCGCGGTCTACGAGTGGAACAGCGCAGCGCAGATGATCGCGATCCGGCTCGCGGAAGCCGGCGGCGACACTGACCGCGACCAGCTTTCCAGCGATATTTTCGCCGAGCGCTTCCTGATCAAGCGGCCGCTGCTGCAGGCGCTGGAGCCCGATGTGGCCGGCGCGCCGGTGTTGTTGATCGACGAACTCGACCGCGCCGACGAGGCGTTCGAGGCGTACCTTCTGGAAATCCTCTCGGACTTCCAGGTGACGATTCCCGAATTCGGCACCGTGAAGGCGCCGCAAGCGCCGATCGTGATCATCACCTCGAACCGCACCCGCGAAATCCACGACGCGCTGAAGCGCCGCTGCCTCTATCATTGGGTGGATTATCCCAATGCCGAGCGCGAGCTGGCGATCGTCAAATCGCGCGTGCCGGATATCTCCGCAAAGCTCTCGCAGCAGGTGGTGCGCTTCGTGCAGGCGCTGCGCGATCAGGATTTCTACAAGTCGCCCGGCGTCGCCGAGACCATCGACTGGGCCACCGCGCTGACCGAACTCGACGCCCGCTCGCTGACGCCGCAAGTCGTCGGCGACACGCTGGGCGCGCTCCTGAAATACCAGGACGACATCGCGCGGATGCAGGGCGACACGCTGCAAAAGGTTTTGAAGGAAGCGACGAGCGACTAGCCGTCATTCCGGGGCACGCAAAGCGTGAACCCGCAATCCATTCGTCAGCACGCACGCTGCTCAATGGATTCCGGGCTCGCGCCAAGGGCACGCCCCGGAATGACGATAGAGATTGGTTCCATGACAACCATCGATCACCTCAATCCGCCCACCGGCCAAATGGCCGACAACGTTATCGGCTTTGCCCGCGCGCTGCGCGCTGCCGGGATTCCGGTCGGGCCGGGTGCGGTCATCGATGCGCTCAACGCGCTGCAGGTGATCGAGATCGGCAATCGCGCCGATGTCTACGCCACGCTGGAAGCGATCTTCGTCAAGCGTCACGAGCATGCGCTGATTTTCAAGCAGGCCTTCGACCTGTTCTTCCGCGCCGCCGAAGAGTGGAAGTCGATGCTGGATTCGGTGCCGCTGCCGGACCACGCCAAGAAAAAACCGCCGCCGGCCTCGCGGCGTGTGCAGGAGGCTTTGGCGCAACCCTCGATGCGCGAGGAGGCCCCGCAGGCCCAGGAGCAGGAGCTGCGGCTCTCCGTCTCCGACAAGGAGATCCTGCAGAAGAAAGATTTTGCGCAGATGAGCGCGGCCGAGATCGCCGAAGTGACGCGCGCGATTGCGGACATGCGATTGCCGCAAGCCGAGCTGCGCACCCGCCGCTATCAGCCGGACGCGCGCGGGCTCAAGCTCGACATGCGCCGGACGCTGCGCGGCTCGTTGCGCACCGGCGGCGAGATCATCGACATCCGAAAGCTCGGGCGGATCGACAAGCCGGCGCCGATCGTGGCGCTGCTCGATATCTCCGGGTCGATGAGCGAATATACCCGCCTGTTCCTGCATTTCCTCCATGCCATCACGGATGCGCGCAAGCGCGTCTCGGTGTTCCTGTTCGGCACCCGCCTGACCAATGTGACGCGCAGCTTACGGGCACGCGATCCCGACGAGGCGCTGGCGCGCTGCTCGTCCTCGGTCGAGGACTGGGCCGGCGGCACCCGCATTGCCACCTCGCTGCACTCGTTCAACAAATTGTGGGGTCGCCGCGTGCTCGGGCAGGGCGCCATCGTGCTCTTGATCTCGGACGGGCTGGAGCGCGAGGCCGACGACAAGCTGGCGTTCGAGATGGACCGGCTGCATAGATCTTGCCGCCGCCTGATCTGGCTCAATCCGCTATTGCGCTATGGCGGGTTCGAGGCCAAGGCGCAGGGCATCAAAATGATGCTGCCGCACGTTGACGAATTCCGCCCGGTGCATAATTTGAGTTCAATGGAAGGGCTGATCGAGGCGCTTTCGGCGCCGCCTCCGCCCCATCATCGCAGCGTGATCCGATCAGCAGCTTGAAACGAGGCCCGCTATGCTCAATCGCGACGAAGACATCCTGCAGGCCGCCGAGGCCTGGCAAAAGGCCGGTCATGGGGTTGCCCTGGCGACCGTGGTCGAAACCTGGGGCTCGGCGCCGCGCCCGGCCGGCTCCAGCCTGGTCATCAATGACGACGGCACGTTCCTGGGCTCGGTGTCAGGCGGCTGCGTCGAAGGCGCTGTCGTCACCGAGGCGCTCGACGTGATCGCGAGCGGCCAGCCCAAAATGCTGGAATTCGGCGTGGCCGACGAGACCGCCTGGAATGTCGGGCTAAGCTGCGGCGGCACCATCCGTGTCTTCGTCGAGAAGGTAGCGCAGTCGTGAAGCTCCAAACTCTTTCCGAAGTGAACATCGAGCGCGCCGCGCGGCGGCCGGTGATCGTGATCACCGATACCGCCAATGGCGACCAGCGCCTCGTAAAAGCAAAAGACATCGCGACCGATCCCCTGCGCGGCGAGCTTTCAAAGCAATTGCGCATGGGCAAGAGCGGCATGATCGAGGCTGCCGGCAAAAAGCTGTTCCTCAATGTCTACGCACCGACCGCACGGCTCGTGATCGTCGGTGCGGTCCATATCAGCCAGGCGCTGGCGCCTCTGGCGCGTTCGCTGGATTATGATGTCACGGTGGTCGATCCGCGTACCGCGTTCGCCAGCCCCGAGCGTTTTCCGGATGTGCCTTTGATCGCCGAATGGCCCGACGTGGCGCTGCCGCCGCTCAATGTCGATCACTACACGGCATTCGTCGCGGTCACGCACGATCCCAAGATCGACGACCCGGCGCTGCTGCATGCCTTTGCGCGCGACTGCTTCTATATCGGCGCGCTCGGCTCGCGAAAGACGCATGCCAAGCGTGCCGAGCGGTTGAAGGCGCAGGGTGCGTCCGATGCCGACATCGCGCGCATCCATGCGCCGATCGGGCTGAACATCGGCGCGGTGTCGCCGTCGGAAATCGCGGTCTCGATCATGGCCGAGATTACCGCCGAACTGCGGCTGCCGAAGGAAAATGTGAAAGAGCAGGCGGCATGAAGTTCGGCCCCGCCAGTCCGGCCGACGCGATTGGCGGCGTCACCGTGCATACGCTGCGCCAGGGCGCGCTGGTGCTCAAGAAGGGCACGACGATTGGCCCTGGCGAAGTCGAGGCGCTGACCAGGGCCGGCGTCAAGGAAATCGTCGTGGTGCGACTGGAAGACGGCGACGTCTCCGAAGATGTCGCGGCCGCCAGCATCGCGCAGGCGGTGGCGGGCGAGGGCGTCAATGTCGAGCGCGCCTTTACCGGCCGTTCCAATCTGTTCGCCGCCCAAGCCGGCGTGCTGGTGGTCGACCGCGCTGCGGTCGACCGCATCAACGGCGTCGATGAAGCCATTACCTTTGCAACCCTTGCCGCCTTCAAGCCGGTGGTCGAAGGCGAGATGATCGCGACCGTCAAGCTCATTCCATTCGGCGTCGAAGCGAAACTGCGCGACGCCGCCGTTGCCGTCGCAGGCAAGGGCGCGCTGCGGATTGCGCCCTATAGCATCAAGCGCGTCGGCGTGGTCTCGACCCTGCTGCCGGGGCTGGCGCCGAAGGTGATCGAGAAAACGCTGCGCGTCACCGCCGAGCGCCTGGCGCCGGCGGGCGCCAGCATCATCGCCGAGCGGCGCGTACCGCATGACGAGACCGTGCTCGCCGCCTCGATCAAGGAGTTGCTCGGTTTCGGCGCCGAACTCGTGATCGTTTTCGGCGCATCCGCGATCGCGGACCGCCGCGACGTGATCCCGGCCGCGATCACTGAAATCGGCGGCGCGATCGAGCATTTCGGCATGCCGGTCGATCCCGGCAATCTGCTGCTGATCGGCAGCGCCGGCGGCGTGCCGGTATTGGGCGCGCCGGGCTGCGCGCGCTCGCCGGTCGAGAACGGATTCGACTGGGTGCTGATGCGCCTGCTCGCAGGCCTGAAGGTGACGCGCGCCGAACTCACCGGCATGGGCGTCGGTGGCCTGTTGATGGAAATCGTCACAAGACCGCAGCCGCGCACCGTTGCCGACACCGAAGCCAGCCGCAACGTCGCGGCCATCGTGCTGGCGGCGGGACGTTCGACCCGGATGGGCGGACCCAACAAGCTGCTCGCCGAACTCGACGGCAACAAGCTGGTGCGGACCGTGACCGAGCACGCGCTGGCCTCGAAGGCGATGGAGGTGATCGTCGTCACCGGCCATCAGGCCGATCTGGTCGAGCAGGCACTGGCCGGTTTGAGAGTGAAATTCGTGCGCAATCCGGATTTCGCCGGCGGTCTTGCAAGCTCGGTCAAAGCGGGTATCGCGGCGGTGCCCGCGAATGCCGACGGCGCGCTGGTGTGCCTCGGCGACATGCCGCTGATCGATGCCAAACTGATCGACCGGCTGATCGAGGCGTTCGAGCCGGATCGGGGGCATCTGATCGCAGTCCCGGTCAGCGACGGCCGGCGCGGCAACCCGGTGCTGTGGTCGCGGCGTTTCTTCCGCGAATTGATGACGCTGGATGGCGACGTCGGCGCCCGCCACCTCATCGCCAAGCACGCCGAGGCTGTGGCCGAAGTCCCGGTCGAGGGCGAAAGCGCGTTTCTCGATATCGACACCCCTCAGGCGCTGGAAGCGGCGCGCAGGTCCTAGCCGAACCCTATCCACGTCGTCCCGGCTTTGAGCCGGGACCCATACCGCGTTGTGCTATCGGCTGAAGCAAGGTGGCCGACACCTCCTACAATCACAACCGCCGCGGCGTATGGGTCCCGGCTCAAGGCCGGGACGACAAACCGATAGATCGGTTGTTATCCCACCCCCCGAATTCAACCTTCCGTTCACCAAGTCTCAACTCCCTCCCGGCTAGATTCCGCCCGCTGTCTTGGGGATGGGGATCTTGATCGTTTCGACCGCTGCCGCGCAGCGCCGCGCGCTGTTTATTCTCGCGCTCACTTTGGTGATCGGCGCGTCGCGTTTCGTCACTGAAAGCTGGGCGGCCGGCGCGTTGGCGGTCGGCAAATGCGGCGCCTATGGCCAGGCCTATGACTATCCCGCCGAAGAGACCGCGCGGGCCGCTGCGCTGAAGCAATGCAAGGGCGACTGCACCGCCGTGACCATGAAGCGCGCCTGCGCCGCGTTCGCGATCGACATGGCCAAGCCCTGCGGCGCCCACGGCTACGCCGTGAAGCCGAAAATTTCGAGCTCGCTCAACGCCGCAACCAAGAAGTGCTACGAATTCGGCGGCAAGGAATGCGTGATCCGCGCGTGGGCCTGCGACGCCAAGGGGTGATATACTGACCTCATCCTGATACGATGGCCTCATCCTGAGGAGCGCGCCCTTGCGCGCGTCTCGAAGGATGGAGACGGGCTCCCATGGTTCGAGACGGCGCTACGCGCCTCCTCACCATGAGGGATTGAGTTCTCTGGAATTCCTGGAGTGAAGTTTTCCATGCAATTCGACACTAAAATCGCGGTCGTGATCCGGACCGATCTTGAACCGTGGCAGAAGCTCAACGTGGCCTCGTTCCTGGCTGGCGGCATTGCCGCTTCGTTTCCCGAATGCATCGGTGAGCCCTATGGCGACGGCTCTGGCACCAAATATCTGTCGCTGATCGGCCAGCCGATCCTGATCTATGGCGCCGATCGCGCCGCGCTGTCGCGCGCGCTCGAACGCGCGCTGGCACGGGACGTGACGCCTGCGGTCTATACCGAGGACATGTTCAAGACCACGCATGACGCCGCCAACCGCGAAGTGGTGAAAGCGGTGATCCGCGCCGAACTCAATCTCGTGGGGCTCGCCATGCGCGCCGAGCGCAAGGTGATCGACAAGATCGTCGACGGGCTGAAGTTTCACAGCTAGGAAGCGTCGAACTTGGAGCGTTGCTGCCAGGCGGAATCGCCGGCGCCGCCCCATGCGTCCTTTGGAGAGGATCATCCTCACCTCAGGCCGCTAGGGTACGCCAAACGAGGCCGACCATCTGTGCCGGATTTCACGGTTCCGGCAAGATGGCTGCGGCCAATTCAGGCCGGCGGCAAACCGAGCGCCTGTCCGGCCTCGATCCAGACCGGCAATTCGCGCTGATACAAGGCGTTGCTTTCCTTGAAGCCGATCGCCGGTTCGAGCACGAAGGTAGACAGAATTTCCTTCACCTTCGGATCATTATTGGCCGCCACGCAGAGTTCGGACAACCGGTCGACGATCGGCTGCGGCGTCGCCTTCGGCACCGCCCAGCCCGAGAAGCCGCTCACGGTGAAGAATTTCGAGGTCGCGCCGAGTTCAGGCAGCGTCTTGACGTGCGGGATCGCATCGACCTTCTTGGAATGCACCGCGAACACGACGCCGGCGTTGCTTTGCAGCACGGATTGCGCGGCCGTGTAGCTGCCCATCGCGACGTCGAGGGTGCCGTCCGCGATGCCCGTCCACATCGGCGCTTCACCCCGGTAGTGGATCGGCTCGATGTTGAGACCATACTGCTTGTTGAGTTCATTGATGGTGATGTGCGGGGATGAGCCGGCGCTGTAGGTGCCGAAGTTCATCTTGCCGCTCTTGCGCGCGAAAGCGACGAAGTCGTCGAATGTCTTGATGCCGGATTTCGTGCTCGCGACCAGCAGCAGCCCGGCGCCCGGGATGATGCTGACGAGCGCCAGGTCCTTGTCCATGTCATAGCCGGGGTTCTTCATCATGACCCGGTTCATCACGAAGGTCGTCGAGATCGAGCACAGGATGGTGTGGCCATCCGGCTCCGCGCGCGCGACTTCCTGGGCGCCGATCGAACCGGAGGCGCCTGCCTTGTTTTCGATGACGACGGTCTTGCCCACTTGCCTCGAGATGTAATCGCCGAAGCCGCGCGCCAACAGGTCGGTCTGCCCGCCCGCCGGGTAGCTGCAGACCATCCGGATTTGCCGCGACGGCCACGCGCCCTGCGCCGACGCCCCGCGCAACAGGAACGGCGCCGCGGCGGCGGCGGTACCGGCAGCGATGAAGTGGCGGCGATTGAATTTCGTTGACATGATTCCTCCCTGAATTGGCGGAGAGGGTATCGCATCGTCGGGCTTCCGCCATGCGCGAAAGGCGGGACAGATTGGCGCAGCGGCGTAGTGGTGTGCTTCTTTGCATGATTAGCGCACGAGCCTGCGGGTGCAGCGTGCACCCGGTATCCCCTGCGCTCTCATCGAGGATGATCGATTGCCAAAAATTCGGACATGTCGTGCCGCGAGAAGGCGGACGCACATCCAGTTGTCGTCACCCGCGAAGGCGGGTGATCCAGTATTCCAGAGACGTCAGCGATAGAACCGAGGAGCCGCGGCGTACTGGATACCCCGCATGCGCGGGGTATGACGGCGGAGGGGGACTCACGGCGACGTGAAAATGACGGCTTCAATGCGGGATTGACAATGACTGACCAGTCAGTCATATATAAATCATGAGCAAAATACGCCCCAACACCCCACGCCCGACCAAGCCCGCCAAAAAGCGGGTTGTGAGCCGGGCTGCCGACGCCAGGACGCCAAAGGTGGTCTCGGCGAAGGTTGAGCCCTCAAAGCCCGCTTCGAACCGGGCCGAACGCGCCGCCGAGCGCCGCGAGGCCATTATCGAGGCGGCGATGGATGAATTCATCGCGCGAGGCTTTGCGGCCACAAGGCTCGACGACGTCGCCAAGCGGGCAGGCGTCGCCAAGGGCACGATCTATCTGCACTTCAAGGACAAGGAAGCGCTGTTCGAGGAATTGATCAGGACGGCGATCGTTCCGGTGGTCAACCGTCTTGCTACGGCGGGGCCGCCGCCGGCCGGTGCCTCGATCCGCGACATGGTGGAGAATTTCGCCCGGGCGTTCATCCATGACGTGGTGACGACGCGGCGCGGCGACATCGTGCGCCTGATCGTTGCCGAAGGGCCGCGATTCCCCGAAATCGCCGATTTCTACTACCGCGAAGTGGTCTCGAAGGGGATCGCCGGCATGCGCGCGCTGATCGAACTCGGCGTCATCAGGGGCGAAATCCAGCAGAAGGATTTGGCGCGCTTTCCGCAGATCCTGGTAGCGCCCGCCATCGTCGCGATCATCTGGCAAAGCCTGTTCAGCAAACACGCGCCACTCGATGCGAACGAGATGTTTCGCGTTCATCTCGATCTGATTTTTGGCGAGCGGAGGACGACATGACCTCGTCGCGGATAACGAGCCTTTTCGCCGCGCTCGTGCTGGCCGCCGTGCTGGCCGGCTGCAAGGAGCGCAAGGATCCCGGCTTTCAGGGTTGGGTCGAAGCCGACATGATCTTCGTCAGCCCCGACGAATCCGGGCGCGTGACCAAGCTCAGCGTGCGGGAGGGCGACGAGGTGAAACCCGGCATGCAGATTTATTCGGTCGATGACGATCTGCAGAAGGCCGATCTCAACCAGAACAATGCGACGCTGGCCAATGCTCAGCAGACCTATGACCGCGCGGCATCGCTAAGCAAGACCGGTTCGGGCACCCAGGCCAATCTCGACTCCGCGGTCTCGGCGCTGCGCGTGGCGGAGGCGCGCGTCAACACTTCGCAGACGCGGCTGGCCCGGCGCAACGGTTTCGCGCCGGTCTCCGGCACCGTTCAGCAGATATATTTCCGCGAAGGCGAGATGGTGCCGGCGCAGCGGCCGGTGCTGTCGATCATGCCGCCCGGCAACATGAAGCTGCGTTTCTTCGTGCCGGAGACGCAATTGCCGAAGCTTGCGATCGGCGACGAGGTCAAGGTGACCTGCGACAATTGCGCGGCGGATCTCACCGCAAAGATCTACTTCATCGCGACGACGGCGGAATATACCCCGCCGGTCATCTACAGCCTCGATGAACGCAACAAGCTCGTCTATTTGATCCAGGCGCGACCGAACAAGCCGGCCAGTCTGCGCGTCGGCCAGCCGATCAGCGTGTTCGTCAATGCGCCGATACCGGTGGCGGACAAGCGATGAATTCAGCCCCATCGACCGCGCCGGATGTTGCCATCAATGTCGAGGGTCTGTCGAAATCGTTTGGCGGCCGAGCGGTCGTGCAAAACCTCTCGATGCAGGTCAAGCGCGGCTCGATCTATGGCTTCCTCGGCCCCAACGGCTCCGGCAAGACCACGACCATCCGCATGCTCTGCGGCCTGCTGACGCCGGATTCCGGCGAGGGCACCTGCCTCGGCTACGACATCCGCCGCGAGGCGGACAAGATCAAGCGCCAGGTCGGCTACATGACGCAGCGCTTCAGCCTGTATCAGGATCTCTCGGTACGCGAAAACCTGGAGTTCGTGGCGCGGCTCTATGGCCTGCCCAACGCGCGGCAAGCGGCGCGCGACATGATCCAGCGCATCGGCCTGAGCGGCCGCGAGGGACAGCTTGCCGGCGAGCTTTCCGGCGGCTGGAAGCAGCGGCTGGCGCTCGGCGCCTGCACGCTGCCCAACCCGCAATTGCTGCTGCTGGACGAGCCGACCGCCGGTGTCGATCCCAAGGCGCGGCGCGATTTCTGGAACGAGATCCATGCGCTCGCAGCCGACGGCCTGACGGTGCTGGTCTCCACCCACTACATGGACGAGGCCGAGCGCTGTCACGAGATCGCCTATATCGCCTACGGCAATCTGTTGGCGCATGGCACGGTCGACGAGGTGATCGCGCAATCGGCGCTGTCGACCTGGACGGTCACGGGCGACGATCTCAATGGTCTTGCCGCTGAACTGTCAGGCAAGCCCGGCGTCGACATGGTGGCGCCGTTCGGCACCAGCCTGCACGTTTCCGGCCGCGACAAGGCCGCACTCGAATCCAGCGTCGCGTCCTACAGGGACAACAGGGGGTGGAACTGGCAGCATGGAGATCCGTCGCTGGAAGACGTGTTCATCGATCTGATGAGCCGCTCAAAGGACAATTTCCAATGACTACGACCGACACAAACAGCGCACGCCGCAATGTCCGGGAGCCGTCATTCGGCTTCTGGTGGCGCAGCTATGCGATGCTGGTGAAGGAATTCATCCAGCTCCGCCGCGACCGCGTTTCGTTCGCGATGATCGTGATGCTGCCGGTGATGCAACTCGTGCTGTTCGGCTTTGCGATCAACACCACGCCGCGCCATCTCCCGACCGCGGTGTTGCTGCAGGAAGACAGCGACCTGGCGCGCTCGATTCTCAAGGCGATGGAGAACACTGCCTATTTCCGCTTTACGCATGAGGTCCACAGCGTCGCCGAGTTCGACGACCTCCTGCAATCCGGCAAGGTGCTGTTCGGCGTCGAAATCCCGCGCGGCTTTGAGCGCGCGGTGCGGCGCGGCGATCACCCGGCATTGCTGGTCGCCGCCGATGCGACCGATCCGGTGGCGGCGGGCTCGGCGCTGGGCACGCTCAACGGCATCGTGCAGACCGCCTTGGCGCACGATCTGCAGGCGGGCGACCCGCCATCGACGCCGTTCGAGATCCGCGCCCATTCGCGCTACAACCCGGCGGCGTCCTCGCGGCTCAACATCGTGCCGGGCCTGGTCGGCACCATCCTGACCATGACCATGCTGATCTTCACGGCGCTTTCGGTGACCCGTGAGATCGAGCGCGGCACGATGGAGAGCCTGCTGTCGATGCCGATCAAGCCGGTCGAGGTGATGTTCGGAAAGATCATCCCTTACGTGATCGTCGGCTTCGTTCAGGCAACGCTGATCATCGGCATCGGCGTGTTGTTGTTCGGCGTACCCATTCTCGGCAGCCTGGCCACGCTTGCGCTGCTGACGACGCTGTTCATCACCACCAATCTTGCGATCGGCTACACCTTCTCGACCATCGTGCAGAACCAGTTGCAGGCGATGCAGCTGTCGATGATGTTCTTCCTGCCCAGCATTCTCTTGTCCGGCTTCATGTTTCCGTTCGCCGGCATGCCGAGATGGGCGCAATATATCGGCGAGTGCCTGCCGTTGACGCATTTCGTTCGCATCGTCCGCGCCATCATGCTGAAGGGCGCGACCATCCAGAATTTGCAGTACGACACCATTGCCCTCATTGCACTGATGCTTTTGGCGATGACGATCGCCGTGACCCGCTTCCGTCGCACGCTCGATTGATGCAGAATATGATACGCGACGTCATTCCGGGATGGTGCGCCAGCACCAGACCCGGAATCTCGAGATTCCGGGTTCGATGCTGCGCATCGCCCCGGAATGACAGGGTGGGGAAATGTTTGGTTTCTGGGGCAACACAAGCGAGAAGCCGGTGGTGTCGGCTGATTTTCAGCGCGCGCTGACGCAGCAGATCCTGCGCACCGAGCTGATCCGGATCAAGGCGCTGATCGGGACCACCGTCCTGATCGGGGTACTGATTCTCATTGTCCATGCCCTCGATCCCGATGCGATACAGAAGCTCTGGCATGGTCGCTTCGATCCGAGCGAGCTCTTCATCGTCCTGGTCCCGTTCGTTCTGTTTGAACTCTGGGTCCACTTTGTCATCACCCGGCACCTTGGCACGGACCATGACCTGCCGGTGTACCGGCGCTATATCGGTGCGCTGGTTGAAACCTCGATGCCGACGCTTGCTTTGGCGATGCATATCGACAGCATGGGCCCGGTGGACGCGCTCGGCTTCGCAGTGCCGCTGACCTATTTCATCTTCGTCATTCTGTCGACGCTGCGGCTGGATTTCTGGCTTTCGACCTTCACCGGATTTGTCGCCGCGGCCCAGTTGCTCGCCATGGCGATGCTCTATCATCGCGCCGGCAGCACCGATCCACCGCCGGATCTGTATTATCACTCGGTGCGCAGCGTCATCATCCTGATTTGCGGGATGCTGGCGGGCGCAGTCGGCGTTCAATTGCGCCGGCAGTTCGAAGCCAGCATTCTCGCCGCGACCGCGCGCGACCGCATCACCAACCTGTTCGGCCAGCACGTCTCGCCGCAGGTGGTCGAACGGTTGATGGCAGAGGGGGCGGCGACCGGCAGTGAAGTCCGGCGTGTCGCGGTCATGTTCGTCGATTTTCGCAGTTTTACCGCGGGTGCCAGCACCCGCACCCCACAGGAAGTGGTGGACCGCCTCGATGGTGCGTTTGCCGTGCTGGTCGACATCCTCGACCGCCACGGCGGGATCGTGAACAAGTTTCTGGGCGACGGCTTCCTGGCCCTGTTCGGCGCCCCGTTCGACGCGGGTAACGCCGCGCACCGCGCCGTGGCCGCCGCGCGCGAAATGCTTGAGGCGAACGAACGCGCCAACCAGGCGTCCAGCTGGCCGCTGCGCATCGGCATCGGCATTCACGTCGGCGAGGTCGTCGCCGGCAATATCGGCTCGCCGCGGCGCAAGGAATACACCGTGATCGGCGACACTGTGAATTTCGCAAGTCGGCTCGAGGCGCTGAACAAGGATTTCAATTCGCAGTTCCTGATCTCGGCGGCGGTTCACGACGCGCTCGGAGAGGAATGTCGCGATGCCGTCGCGCTCGGCGAGGTGCCGGTCAGAGGCTATGAGCGGCCAGTGACGGTCTGGAAAGTGGCATAGGAGATGGCAATGCAACGGCGTTACATCACCGTCGACGTGTTTACTGATCGCGCCTTCGGTGGCAATCCGCTTGCCGTGGTGCTCGACGCCGGCGGGCTTTCGACGGCGCAGATGCAGGCGATCGCCACCGAGTTCAATTATTCCGAGACCACCTTCGTGCTGCCGCCGGCCGACCGCGCCAATGACGCGCAGGTTCGTATCTTCACCGTGAACCGCGAGCTTCCGTTTGCCGGCCATCCCAATGTCGGAACCGCCTACGTGCTGGCGACGCAGGCCGCAAAACCGCCGGCGCGACTGCTGTTCGAGGAAGGGGCGGGTCTCGTCCCGGTCGAAATTGCGACCGAGCAGGGCAGGGTCGTCAGCACCGAATTCACCGCACCGCAGCCGCTGAAGCGGATGTCGCATCTTGACGCCGAACAGGCGGCTTCCTGTCTGTCGCTGTCGGCGAGCGACGTGAAGGTTGATCGGCATCCGCCGCAGATCATCTCGGTCGGGCTGGCGTTCCTCGCCGTCGAACTCACCTCACGCGAGGCGCTGCGCCGCGCGAGGCCGAATGCGGAGGGATTCGCGAAGACCTTCCCGTGCGATGGCAGCGATGCGGTCTATTTCTATACGCGCGACGTGCCGCCTGGCGAAAAACCCTGCGAGTTGCAGGCGCGGATGTTTCATCCCGGCGCCAGCGGGCTTTCCGAGGATCCCGCCACCGGCAGCGCCACCGCCGCTTGCGCGGCGCTGCTCGCGGACATCGATCTGTTGAAAGATGGCGAATTGAAACTAACGATCGGCCAGGGCGTCGACATGGGGCGGCCGAGCCTGTTGCTGACGCGCGTGCGCAAGCAAAACGGCGCAATTTCGTCGATCCATGTCGGCGGCGCCAGCGTGCAGATGATGGAAGGCACGTTCCGGCTGGCGGGCGAGGGGTAAGAGATTGGGCATCGTTCGTCATTGCGAGCGGAGCGAAGCAATCCATAGTGCGGCATATGCGGATGGATGGATTGCTTCGTCGCTTCGCTCCTCGCAATGACGGCTAAGGTCATACTTGTTTGGCCGTCAGATTCTCCACCTTCACGCCGTCGCGATCTTCGATGATCTCGGCGATCCATTGCCGGTGGCACTGCTGATGGTCGCGCTCGTAGCAGAGAATGCAGACCGGACCGGACTTCTTCACCAGCGCCGACAATTCGTCGAGTTCTTCCTTGGCCTGCGTGGTCTTCAGATGCGCGGAATAGATTTTGTGCAATAGATCGAACTTGCCGCTGCGCGCCGCCTCGCGGCCGGTCTTCGGCGTACCCAGCCCCTTCAGATGCAGATAGGAAATGCCACGCTCGTCAAGGCCGGCCGCGAGCTGGTTCTTGGAAAAGCCGGGCCGCCGCGACGCGGCCACCGCGCGCACGTCGACCAGCAGCTTGACGCCGGCGCTCTCCAGCTCATCGAGCACGGCCTTCGCCGGCGTCTGCTCATAACCGATGGTGAAGAGGCGATTCTTGCGTGCCATGTCGGTGTCCCGGCGCCGTTACGTCCCGACGTCAGGCTAAGTCACCCCGCAACGGATTTCCATAACCGCGGAGGTTATGCCGCAGCTGCCCGGCTGCCAGATGCGTTGCCGCCGGGGGCGCCATATCGCATAGTCGCGAAAACAGCGCCTGTTGATGGCCGGTTATATCGGGGGAAATACGATGCATGGATTTTGCCACTCGCTGGCGTGGATGGCCGCAGTCGCGCTGCTGGTTTGCGGCGGCGCGGCGCGGGCGCAGGGCACCTATCCCGACCGGCCCGTGAAAATCATCGTCCCGATCGGTCCCGGCGGCAGCTACGATCTGGTCGGGCGGCAGATTGCCGACGTGCTTGCGAAACGCATGGGGCAGGGCTTCGTGGTCGAGAACAAGCCCGGCGCCGGCACCGTCGTCGGGACGCAGGCCGCGAGCCAGAGCGAGCCGGACGGCTATACGCTTGTCGTCGGCGGGCTCTCCAACATGGCCTTTAATTCGGCGCTGTATTCCAAGCTCGGCTACGACCCACTGAAGGATTTTGTGCCGGTCGCGCTGGTCTACAAGTTCGGCTATGTGATGGTCGGCCGCAAGGATCTGCCGCAGCCCAAGCTGGCGGACATCGTCGCGGCGGCGAAAGCCAGTCCGGGCTCGATCTCGGTGGCGACCGCCGGCGTCGGTACCGGTCAGCAACTGGTGGCGGCGGCCTTCATGAAAGCCGCGGGCGTGAAGCTGCTGGAAGTGCCCTACAAGGGCTCGCCGCCCGCTTTCACCGATCTGCTGGCGGGCCGCATCGATCTGTTCTTCGACTCGATGGCGGCAGGCCTCCCCCATGTGCAGTCCGGGCAGGCGAAGGGCATCGCCGTGCTGGCGTCCAAACGCAGCCCGCTGGCGCCTGACGTGCCGACGATGTCGGAAGCCGGCGTTCCCGGGCTCGATGTCGATTCCTGGCTTGGAATCTTTGCGCCCGCCAAAACGCCGCCGGAGGTGATCGCAAAACTGCGCCGCGATATCCGCGCCTCGTTGCCCGATCTCAAGGAGCGCTTCGAGAAGAGCGGCGGCGAAGTCTGGGACCTGCCCGACGACAAGCTCAATGCCTTTGTCGCGTCCGAATACGAGACCTGGACCAAGCTGATCCGCGAGGCCGGCATCAAGCTCGACTGACGAGGAGCGTTATTCCGAACGCGTTTTCTTTACGCGAACCGGGTCCACTTCGCTTGAAAACGCTATGCCTATTTCACCCGCTCGATCAACTCCATCGCGCCCGCGGGCGCGCGCACCTTGCCCTCGTGGATCACATAGGCGAAGACGTCGCGCGGCGTCTTCTTAGGCTTGGTCGCATCGACGCGCGGCAGGTCGTCGGGTTCACTTCCCGAAGCCCAGGCCTGAAACCGCTTCGCCCAGGCGTCGAGCTGTTTTGGCGGGTAGCAGGTCTTGAGTTCGTCATTGCCCTTCTGCAGCCGCGCATAGACGAAGTCGCTCGCGATGTCGGCAATACCAGGATACTTGCCGTGCTCGGCGAACACGACGGGCGTTTCAAACTTTCGCAGCAGCGCGATGAAATCGGGCACGCAAAAACTGTCGTGGCGGACCTCGACCACGTGACGCAGCGCGCGGCCTTCGAGCTTGCGCGGCAAGAGTTCGAGGAACTTGCCGAAATCGGCCTCGTCGAATTTCTTGGTCGGCGCGAATTGCCACAGCACGGGGCCCAGCCGGTCGCCGAGCTCAAGCACGCCTGAATCATAGAACCGCTTTACGGAGTCGCCGGCTTCCGCCAGCACGCGTCTGTTGGTGGCGAAGCGCGGTCCCTTCAACGAGAACACGAAACCGTCGGGCACCTCACGCGCCCATTTGCGAAAACTCTCCGGCTTCTGCGAACCGTAATAGGTGCCGTTGATCTCGATCGAGGTCAGCTTCGACGCGGCGTAGGACAACTCCTTCGCCTGCGTCAGCTTCTCTGGGTAAAATACACCGCGCCACGGCTCGAAGGTCCAGCCGCCGATGCCGATAAAAATGTTGCCGCCGTTCTTTGCGGACGATTTTGCAGGTTTGCTCACCGGGGACTCGTACGAAGGAGGGATGATTGCGGACCGATCTTAATCCAGATCGGGCCCAATTGGCCAGATTGCCGCAGGCAAAGATGAGCGTCCGGAAGTGCGGGATAGAAGCGGGGCGGGGCGGCGCGATATATGGACACGGACGCCGGTTCAGCCGACAATACAAGCAGAACTTGGCGCGCCAATTGCAGGCCTTTGCAATGTAGCAGGCCGTAGGCCCAGGAACTTTTCCGTTCATATCGACGCAGGTTCAAAGTTGGCTACGAGCGGATACATGACAGGCAAGCATCAACCATCGCAACGAGAGACCAAGGGCGGCGGGCAAGCCCAGTTCGGGGCCTTGCTGATGACCGATGGTGGAACGCAACGGAGCGGGCCGCCGTCGCTGTTCCATGGCCTCACCGAGTCCGAAATCGCGCAGGTGTTGGGCTCCGGAAAACGCAAAGTGCTCTACCGCGGCGCCCAGCTGTTCAGCCAGGGCAGTCCGCAGGACGGCATCTTCCTGATCGAGAGCGGCCGCATCAAGGTGTTCTACATCGCCCCGTCGGGCCGCGAGATCACGCTCGCCTATTGGCACTCCGGCAATTTCGTCGGCGGCCCCGAGGTCTTCAAGCAAGGCCTGCACATCTGGTCGGGGGTCGCCGCCGTCAACAGTACCGTGCTGCATTTGCCGGGCGATATCCTGCGTCGGATGGTGCTCACGATTCCCGCGCTCGCGATCGGAATCATCGAGGGCCTGACTTTCAAGGGTCAGTGCTATTCGGCACTCGCCCAGATGCTCGGGACGCGCTCGCCGACCGAAAGGCTGGCGCAACTGCTGCTGCATCTGATGAACCTGTACGGCGTTGAGGAGCGCGAGGGGTCGTTGATTGCGGCGTCATTCACGCATGCCGATCTCGCGCACATGACCGGTGTGACGCGCCAATCCGTCACCATCAGCCTGAAGCGATTTACCGAGCTGGGGATCCTGCACGCGCACGGCTCAAACCTCGTCATCAAGGACGCGGATAGGCTGAGCGATATCCGCGACGGCAAGCTCGCCAAGGCCGCGGTCTCTGACGACATCTGAGGCGAGGGACCAAGCGAGTCCCGCGTCAAACCGCCGCTGATATCGGCGGGCCTCCAGACGCCCGGCGGGCTGAGTCCCGTCTGGTTGCAATGACTAATTAATAGACATTTAGCCCGCCGGATAACCAAGACGGGCGCAAAATCTGTTCATTAATTGAGCATCCGCAAATTTCTTAGCAATAGGTTGCTGGTTCGAAGCGTTCGTCGTTTCGGATTCTGAGGAGGCCGTTCAGAACTTGCTGACCGGACGTGATCGCGTCCGTGATGGAAGCAAGCGAGTTAGCGGCAAATGACGCCTACCACTCCCTTCGTTAGCCACGCCCTTCGCGAACCGGGCCTTCGCGAACCGAAAGCCGTCCCCGCCGTCAGAATTGGTCTGATGGCATGTCGTTTGCACCATCAAGGTCATCAAGCCAGTCAGTCTGCTCAGCGCCGAGTAACCCTGCCGCCCTTCGCTGCGGCCGGGGGATTCAGCTTGGGCCATGCAAGTCACACCGCACAGTTAGGTTCGAAAGGATTTGTCTCATGAGCATCGGCCCTGCGTCTAAACTCTCTGGCTTCCTTCCTGTGATCGCCGCGGCAGCCATCGCATTGGCGCCCGGACAGGCGAGCGCGCAGACGCTCGAGATCGGGATCGGCACACAGAATACGACGACCAACACCGTGACCGGCGGCGTCGTGCTGAAGGAGCTTGGACTCCTGGAGAAGCACCTGCCGAAGACCGGCAAGTACAAGGACATCCAGTACAAGCTGAGCTGGCAGAACGCTACTTCCGGTCCGCCGATCACCAACGGCATGATGGCCAACAACATCCAGATCGGCATGATGGGTGACTACCCGTTGATGGTGAATGGCGCCACCGGGCAGGCGACCAAGAACGAAACGCAGCTCGTCGCGATCATCGCCTATAACGCCTATGGCGGCGGCAATGGCATCGTCGTCCACAAGGACTCGCCGTTCTACGAACTCGCCGATCTCAAGGGCAAGAACGTGTCGGTGCCGTTCGGGTCCGCCGCGCACGGCATGATGCTCACCTCGCTGCAGAAGCGCGGCCTGCCGCCCGATTTCTGGAGCCTGGTTTCGCAATCGCCGGAAGTCGGCACCACCAATCTGCAGGAAAAGCGTATCGACGCGCATGGCGACTTCGTGCCGTTCGCCGAACTGCTGCCGTTCAAAGGCTTTGCCCGCAAGATCTATGACGGCGCCGAAACCAAGGTGCCGACCTTCCACGGCGTCGTCGTGCGCAAGGATTTCGGCGAGAAATATCCGGAGATCGTGGTGGCCTACATCAAGGCGTTGATGGAGGCGAACGACTGGATGCGCAAGAACCCGAAGTTTGCGGCCGAGAAGATCGAGGAGTGGACCAAGATCAACAAGGAAGTGATCTACATCTTCCTGGGTCCCGGCGGGGTGCACACGCTCGATGCGACCATAAAGCCGAAATGGGTGGAAGCTGTCGGCGCCAACTACGCGATCCTGCAGAAGCTCAACATGATCAAGGAACTGAACATCGGCGCCTGGGTCAACGACAGCTATGTACGGACGACCTACAAGGAACTAGGGCTCGACTACGACAAGCAGCTCGCTTCGTATGACACCTATAACGTCACCGGCACCGATCCGGTCTGCAACGCGCCGGTCAACAATCCCCTGCAAACCGGCGAGATCTGGATCCAGGGCGGCGACATCGTGCCGTTCAGCTCACCGGTCTGCACGCTGCTCGGCGTGAAGAAGTACGGCTCCGAAGGCAAGAAGTTCAACGCCGTCTATCTGGTCGACCGCGAGCTCGGCATCAAGGTGTTCGCCGACGCCGCGTTCTATTCGGTCGGCGGCCAGGATCCGAAGAAGCCGGATGTCGTGCCGTTCCTGCTCAAGAAGGATGCGGAAGCCTATGCGGCCAAGAATGGCGGCAAGCTTGCCACCTATGCCGAAGTCCTCGGCGCCATCAACCTGGGGCAGTAGGGGAATCCGATGGGCAGCACGGCAACAGCCAAGATTGTGGCGCTCCCTATGGTCGACAAGCACGCCGATCCTGAGCCGGTGGCAGCGGAGGTGAAAGCCTCAGCAGCCCAAATGCCCGCAGCGGAAATTCCGGTGCCGGAACCGGAGCCGATCCCCACGGTCTCGCTGACCAAGGTGTTTCTGGGCCTGCTCGGATACGTGACTCGCGAGCGGATGGTCACGGCATTGCTTGCCTGCATCTCGATCGGGGCCCTGTTCCTGTTCTGGTATCTCGGCACCAAGTACAGGCTGGAATTCTACATCCGCTTCAAGAACGTTCCGACGCCCTATGAGGTATATCAGCAGCTGACGCAGGTCGGGCTGTCGAACAAATACCTCTTCAATATCGCCATGAGCGTGCGACGCATTCTGCTCGGCTTCATGATCGCGACGATCATCGGCGTGCCGCTCGGGCTGGCGATCGGCAAGTACCAGCGCGTGCGTGACTTCTTCATGCCTGTCGTCGAGATCACGCGGCCGATTCCGGCGATCGCCTGGGTGCCGATGTCGATCATGCTGTGGCCGAACAACGAGGCCAGCATCGTCTTCATTACCTTTATCGGCGCGTTCTTTCCGATCCTGCTCAACACCATTCACGGGGTCCATTCACTGGATGGCGTGCTGGTACGGGCGGCGCGCTGTCTCGGCGCCAGCGAGATCCGGCTGTTCATGAACGTGATCTTGCCTGGCTCGCTGCCGCACATCTTCACCGGTCTTGCCGTCGGGATGGGCGTGGCCTGGGTCTCGCTGATCGCCGCCGAGATGATCTCGGGCCAGTTCGGCGTCGGCTACTTCACCTGGGAAGCCTACTCACTGGTGGACTATCCCGCGATCGTGCTCGGCATGATCACGATCGGTGTCCTTGGACTGGCGTGCAGCGGCATCATCCGGATGGTTGGCGTCCTCCTGATGCCCTGGCTCGCATTCGCACCCGGAGGCCGGCGATGAGCATGACCATGACTGAAGCCGAAACCCACAAGGGCTTCATCGACGTTCGCGATATGGGCGTGACGTTCGGTGCCAACGACAACAAGGTCGTCGCCGTCGATAATGTCTCGCTCAACGTGCAGCCGGGCGAGTTCGTCTCGCTGATCGGGCCTTCCGGCTGCGGCAAGTCCACCTTGCTCAGCATCGTCGCCGGCTTCGTCAAGCCGACCCGCGGCGAGGCGTTGCTCGATGGCAAGGCGATCACCAAGCCCGGTTCAGACCGCGGCGTCGTGTTCCAGCAATACTCGCTGTTTCCGTGGCTGTCGGTCCGCAAGAATGTCGAGTTCGGCCTCAAGATGGCCGGGGTGGAGCAAAGCAAGCGCAACACCACGGCGCGGGCGCTGCTCGATCTGGCCGGGCTGCTCTCGTTCGAAGACCATTATCCGGACCAGCTGTCCGGCGGCATGAAGCAGCGTATCGGCATCGTCCGCGCGCTGGCGACCAGCCCGCAGGTTCTGCTGATGGACGAGCCGTTCGGCGCACTCGACACGCAGACGCGGGTCGTGATGCAGGAGATCCTCACCAACATCTGGCAGCAGTTCCGCATCTCGGTGCTGTTCATCACGCACGACATCGAGGAATCGATTTTCCTCTCCGACCGCATCTACGTCATGACCGCGCGGCCGGGCCGCATCAAGGCTGTCATCAAGGTGCCGCTGCCGCGGCCACGAACGGCCGAGATGACCGACACGCCGGAGTTCATGAACCTGGTTCAGGAGCTCAAGGGCCTGATCCGCGAAGAGTCGCTCGCCGCTATGGCGCCGGAGATCAAGGATCGAGGCCTATCTGGCTTTGGAATGAAAGTGGGACCGAAAGGAGTAGGCGAAATCTTCTGAAGTAACTTGAACGTCGCGGCCTGACAGGCGCGAACCCTAAAAATCGATCACAGCAATCAAGCACGGCCGCAAACAGGCGCGCGCGTCAACGATGACTCACGCCTGGCGTCCATCAAATCGGAGCATTCAATGGCAAAGAAACCAAACATTCTGTTTTTCCATGTCGACAATCTGGGCATGGGCGAACTCGGTTGCTACGGCGGCGGCATTCTGCGCGGCGCCGATACCAAGCGCATGGATCAGTTCGCAAAGGAAGGCGCGAAGCTGACGCACTACGTCGTCGAGCCGCAGTGCACGCCGACGCGTTCGGCGCTGATGACCGGCCGTTTCCCGATCCGCTCGGGCAACCACACCATCGCGCTCGGCGGCAATGGCGGCGGCATCGTCAAGTGGGAACGCACCATCGGCACCATCCTGTCGGATGCCGGCTATGCGACCTCGATCTACGGAAAATGGCACATCGGCGCCGAGGACGGCCGCTTCCCGACCGACCACGGCTTTGACGAATGGTACGGCCCGTTGCGCACCTATGACGAATGCATGTGGCTGACCGACCCGCATTATGTCGCGGAGCGCGACGGCTTCTCGCACATGCATGAAGGCGTCAAGGGCAAGGGTGCCTGGCCGCTGCTCGATGAGCAGCTCACCATGGACACCAAGAAGACCTGCGACCTCGAGTACCAGAAGCGTGCCATCAAGTTCATGGAAAAGTCCGTCAAGGCGGACAAGCCGTTCTACTGCTACTTCAACCACTCGCTGATGCACTTCCCGATGAGCCCGCGCGACGAATTCGTCGGCAAGAGCACCAATGGCGACTGGGGCGATTGCCTCTTGATGCTGGACCATGATTTCGGCGTGCTGCTCGACAAGCTCGACGAACTCGGCGTTCGCGACAACACCATCGTCGTGATGTGCGGTGACAACGGCGCCGAGGACCACCTCGCCGGCCGCGGCACCGGCGGCTTCTTCGACGGCTCGTATTTCAGCTCGGCGGAAGGCGGCATTCGTACGCCGCTGTTGATCCGCTGGCCGGGCCACATCAAGCCGGGCACCGAAAGCAACGAGATGGTTCATGTCACCGACATGTTCACGACGCTGCTGTCCATGACCGGCTGCGAGGCACCCAAGGATCGGCTGATCGACGGCGTCGACCAGAGCGAGTTCTTCCTCGGCAAGAAGGAAACGTCGAACCGCGAGTCCTGCATCGTCTGGCTCAAGGACGAACTGCACGCCGTGAAGTGGAAGGACTTCAAGATCAACTTCAAGCGGCAGCAGCACTTCCATGATCCGGAGCTGGCGCTCGGATTTGCCCGCATCACGCATCTGAAGGAAGACCCGAAGGAGCGTGACGCCGTCAACCAGCGCTACGTTCGCTGGTGGGTGATGCAGCACGCACAGCGCATCATCCGCGACTTCGAGGAGAGTGCCAAGAAGGAGGAACTGATTCCGCCGGGCGCGGCACTCGATTTCGTGCCGAAGCAGCGCCAGAAGGCTTGAGCACGATGTCTGCACCGACGATAGCGGCCGACGTCGCGCAGGGTGCAGCCGGCAATCGCCGGGGAGCGGGCTGCTGCTCGCTCCCTGGCAAACCAAACACAGGCGTGACGCCTGGCACAATCAACCGCGATTCCATGGTCTGGATCCCGGGCGGCTCTTTCCTGATGGGCTCCAACAGCTTCTATCGGGAGGAGCGCCCGGTGCGTCCTGCCTCCGTCGACGGTTTCTGGATCGACACCTATCCCGTCACCAATGCCGAGTTTCAAAAATTCGTCGAAGCGACCGGATACGTCACCTATTCCGAACGCCCGCCGAACCCTTCGATGTATCCCGACGCCGATCCGCAAATGCTGGTGCCGGGCTCGCTGGTGTTCAAGAAGCCCGATCGTCCGGTTAACCTGCGCAACAACCTCGCCTGGTGGGAATACAAACCCGGGGCCGACTGGCGGCATCCGCAGGGGCCGGAGAGTTCGATCGCAGGCTGCGAAAATCATCCGGTCGTGCATGTCGCCTATGAAGATGCGTTCGCTTATGCGGCGTGGGCCGGCAAGGAGCTTCCGACCGAGGCGGAGTGGGAATTCGCCGCGCGCGGCGGTCTGGAAGGGAAGGCCTATCCCTGGGGCGATGCCTCCAATCCGGACGGGCAGTTCATGGCCAATACCTGGCAGGGCCATTTCCCTTACCAGAATTCGGCCGACGACGGCTACGAGGGCACGTCGCCGGTCGATGCGTTTCCGGCCAACGGCTACGGCCTGTTTGACATGGTCGGCAACACCTGGGAGTGGACGTCGAGCCCGTATGGCGCCGAGCAGGAGCAGCAACAGCAATCGTGCTGCCATCCGAAGCCCGGTGACGACAAATCAGTGCGCCGCGTGGTGAAGGGCGGTTCGCATCTGTGCGCGCCGAATTATTGCCTGCGCTACCGGCCGTCGGCGCGCCAAGGCGAAACCGTCGATTCCTCCACCTGTCATATCGGCTTCCGCTGCGTCGTGCGTCAACCGCCGGGCACCTGACGAGAATCCCTTTCGCGACCGGCAAGGCCGGAGCACCGCCAAACATCTTTCGGAAGTTTCCCATGCAAGCCGCCAGCACAACGACCAACGCGCAACTCCAGTTTGAAGACTCGCCGTCGATCGGCGCGGTGCTGCGCGCGCCCAACCTGTTCGTCCGCGAGTCGCTGGCCGGCATTGTCACCGCGCTGGCGCTGATACCGGAGGTGATCTCGTTCTCCTTTGTCTCCGGTGTCGATCCCAAGGTGGCGCTGGTCTCTTCCATCGTGCTGTGCCTGGTGATGTCGGCGCTCGGTGGCCGACCTGCGATGGTCACGGCGGCGGCAGGCTCGATCGCGCTGGTGATCGGTCCGATGGTGAAGGTGCATGGCGTCGGCTACATCCTGCCGACCATCCTTTTTGCCGGCATCATCCAGATCGTCTTCGGGCTTGCCGGACTGGCACGGGTGATGCGCTTCGTTCCGCGTTCGGTGATGATCGGTTTTGTGAATGCGCTCGGCATTTTGATCTTCGCCGCACAGGTGCCTCACATCTTCAATGTGCCTTGGCTGGTCTATCCGCTGTTCGCGCTGACGATCGCCGTTGTCCTCATCATGCCCCGCTTCACTACGGCCGTGCCGGCGCCGCTGGTCGCCATCATCGTCGTGACCGCGATCGTGATGGTGGGGCATCTGACCGTACCCAATGTCGGCGGCGAGGGCGCCATGGCGCCGGGACTGCCGGGCCTTACGGCGTTTATCGTGCCACTCAACCTTCAGACGCTCAGCATCATCTGGCCGACCGCGCTCAGTGTCGCCTTTGTCGGCCTGCTGGAGACGCTGCTGACGGCCAAGCTGGTCGACGACCTGACCGACACCCGCTCGCACAAGGGCAAGGAGTCCTGGGCGCTCGGCGTCGCCAATATCGCGGCCGGGTTCTATGGCGGCATCGGCGGATGCGCGATGATCGCCCAGACCGTGGTCAACGTGAAGATCGGGCAGGGCCGCACCAGGATATCGACGGCGGTCGCCGCACTCGTGCTACTGGTGCTGGTCACCGCGCTGAGCGACCTGATGGCGCAAATTCCGATGGTGGCGCTCGCTGCCGTCATGATGATCGCAGCCCTCAAGACCATCGATTGGCACAGCATCACGCCGGCGACGCTGAGGCGCATGCCGATCCCGGAAACGCTGGTGATGGTCCTGACCGTTGCCGTCACGGTTGCCACCGGCAATCTCGCGATCGGGATCGCTGTCGGGGTATTGCTGGCGATGGTGTTGTTCGCGCGCCGGGTCGCCCATGTCATCCGGGCCGACCGCACGCTCAGCGAAGACGGCCTTTCGGTTCGCTATCACGTCCATGGGCCGCTGTTCTTCGGCAGCAGCAACGACCTCGTCGAGCGCTTCTCCTACGGCGCGGATCCCAAGCGCGTCATGATCGATCTCACTTATTCCCAGATCTGGGACGCTTCGAGCGTCGCGGCGCTGGATTCGATTGAAACCAAATACCGCGACCATGGCGCGTCAGTCACGTTCGTTGGGCTCGACCAGCGCAGCTCCTTGTTCCACGAGCGGCTGACCGGCCAGCTCGGCGCCTGAATTTCGGAACGCGGAACGAGAAGGAGCTTCCGATGATGATCTTCGAATGGCTGTCGACATTCGTCCGCAGGATGATGCGAAACTGGTCCGGCCGCTATCGGCCGGAGCGGCATTACATGCGCGGGGCCGGGCCGGCGTCAAAGCGAAGCGCGCGCCACGGCACAAGCTCCTGATATGCGTTGATCGCGGATCCGGCACCTTCTCCGACAGCTCGTACTCCGACCAGCCAAATCAATCGTGATTGGCCAATTCGCTGAATCCGTGCTGTGCACGCTTGCCTCGATCAGGGATCGGGCTACGCAAAACAAGAAT
The DNA here is from genome assembly GCF_018130105.1 of Bradyrhizobium sp. AUGA SZCCT0160. Classification (NCBI taxonomy): domain Bacteria; kingdom Pseudomonadati; phylum Pseudomonadota; class Alphaproteobacteria; order Hyphomicrobiales; family Nitrobacteraceae; genus Bradyrhizobium; species Bradyrhizobium sp. AUGA SZCCT0160. The sequence continues at coordinate 92,676 of NZ_JAFCMD010000019.1, read as the reverse complement.
GGAGAAAAGGATGCGCATCCTGATCGCCGCATTGGTCGTGATGACGAGTTTCCCTGTTCTCGCCGACGAGGTTGGTGAGGCGCGCAAATTGGCGGTTTCGGGGCGTGACGCCTACTGGAACTGCTTGGCCCGCGAGTATCCGCGGGAGAGCAACAAGAACATGCCGGAACAGGAATTTGGCGCCTTGATCGCAGCTGCCTGTGCGTCAGAGCGGCAGAATTTCCGGGTGGCGCTGGTCGGCTTTCTCGCGATCCAGTCCCCGGACAAGGATGCGGGCGCGAACCTGACGACGGCCAACGATGCCATCGCCTTCGCCCAGAAGGACATCGTGACGGCGTTCGCAAGGCGCAAAGCCGCGTCGAAGTAGCCAAGGCGGCTTTCGCCAGCCTATTCCACCATTCCGGCCTTCCGTGATATTGATTCCCGATCAGACGGGGGATTGTCGGGTATGAATTCTGAGTCGATAGCCGGTATCTTGGGTGCCATTGTCGCCTCGATCGTTTTGGTGGTTGCGATCGCCTATGGGCCGATCGGGCAGTTTGGCAAGCCGGCGCCGAAGCCCGCCGCCGTCCAGCAACCGTCCCAGATGGCGCCCGCGGCGCCCGCACCACGGGGACCGGTGATCCGGGAAGTGCCGAATTAACTGACGCAGGGCGAGGGGTTAGGCCACCCCTTGCGGAAGGCCCCTGGCATCCCTATCTTGCTCCTAACGGCGACGTTGAGCCTTAAGAAGCTCCGGCGCTGGGACGACCATGAATAGGTTGGCTGCGCCGGATGTACGCGCGCCCTCTGTTCGTGGTCGTTGGCATTTTGGGGGTCTTTTTGGCCCGTTTTCCCCGTCCAGAAACCCGGTCCCGCGCCCCTGCTTTGGCGGCGGATTCGATTGCTGGCGCCGTCTTTCGTGGCGCTGGCGGCGCCATTACTAGTGCTGGCGGCGCCTTGGCATCCCCAGCGGCTGCGGATATACGCTGGCCCCATGAATCAAGCCATCAAACCGGGCCCCGAAAACCCGTCGCAGGCCGCCGGTTTGCCTCAGCTTTCGGTCGTCGTCCCTACCTTTAACGAGCGCGACAACGTCACCGTCCTCTACCGGCGGCTGGACGCGACCCTCAAGGACATCCCCTGGGAAGTCGTGTTCGTCGACGACAATTCCCCTGACGGCACCTGGGAAGTGGTGCGCGGCCTGGCGCAGAAGGATCCCCGCGTCCGCTGCATCCGCCGGATCGGGCGGCGCGGCCTGTCGGGGGCGTGCATCGAGGGCATTCTCGCCGCCAGCGCGCCCTATGCGGCTGTCATCGACGCCGATCTGCAGCACGACGAGGCCCAGCTGCCGAAGATGGTGGGCCTCTTGCAACGTGGCGAGGCCGAGCTTGTGGTCGGCAGCCGCTACGTCGAGGGCGGCAGCGCCGACAGTTTCAACAAGGGACGCGCCGGCATCAGCGCGCTCGCGACCGAAGTTGCACGGCGCGTGCTCAAGGTCGAGATCGCCGATCCCATGAGCGGCTTCTTCATGATCCGCCGCGACCGCTTCGAGCAACTGGCGCCACAGCTTTCGATCCAGGGCTTCAAGATCCTGCTCGATATCGTCGCGACCGCGCAGGGCAAGCTGCGCACGGTCGAGGTTCCCTTTACCTTCGGCTCGCGCCAGCACGGCGAGAGCAAGCTCGATTCGATGGTGGCGCTGGATTTCCTGGGTCTGGTGCTGGCCAAGTTCACTCACGACGTGGTCTCGCTGCGCTTTCTGTTGTTTGCGATGGTCGGCTCGATCGGCCTCATCGTGCATCTCGCGGCGCTGTTCATCGCGAACCAGCTCTTCAACATGCCGTTCGCGGAGTCGCAGGCCGTCGGCGCGCTGGTGGCGATGACCAGCAACTTCATCCTGAACAATTTTCTCACCTATCGCGATCAACGCCTGAAGGGCTTTGCCATCCTGCGCGGCCTGCTGCTGTTTTACCTCGTCTGCAGCGTCGGCCTGTTCGCCAATGTCGGCGTCGCGTTCTCGGTCTACGACCAGGAGCCGATCTGGTGGCTGGCGGGAGCGGCGGGCGCACTGATGGGCGTGGTCTGGAACTACGCGATGTCCGGACTGTTCGTCTGGCGCAAGCGATGATCCAAAAATGAATCCGAACGAGGCGCGGCTTGTCCTCAACACGGTTCTGACGATCCTGGCGCTGGTCGCGGTACGGCTGGTAGCCGCCGCCTACACGCCGATCACCTTCGACGAAGCCTATTACTGGATGTGGTCGAAGCATCTGGCCGGCGGCTATTACGACCATCCGCCGATGGTGGCATTCGTGATCCGCCTCGGCACCATGATTGCGGGCGACACCGAACTCGGCGTCCGTCTGGTCTCGATCCTCTTGGCATTGCCGATGAGCTGGGCGGTGTACCAGACCGCGGCCGTGTTGTTCGGCGGCAGGCGGGTGGCGACGACGTCGGCGATCCTGCTCAACGTCACGCTGATGGCCGCGGTCGGCACCATGATCGTCACGCCGGACGCGCCGCTCCTGGTCGCCTCGAGCTTCGTGCTGTTTTCGCTGGCCAAGGTGCTTCAGACCGGACGCGGTGCCTGGTGGCTGGCGGTCGGTCTCGCCACGGGCGCTGCGCTGTTGTCGAAATACACCGCGCTGTTCTTCGGCCCCGCGATCCTGATCTGGCTGGTGGTGGTTCCGAAACTGCGGCGCTGGCTGATCTCGCCATGGCCCTATCTCGGCGGCCTCGTCGCGCTCCTGATGTTCTCGCCGGTCATTCTGTGGAACGCCGATCATCACTGGGTGTCTTTCATCAAGCAGATGGGCCGGGCGCGGATCGAGGATTTCAGGCCGGCCTTCATCGCCGAATTGATTCCGACGCAGATCGCGTTCGCGACGCCGCTGGTATGGATCCTCGGCGCGATGGGTCTGTATGCGTTGTTTCAGCGCCGCGCCGGCGCGCTGCCGGCGCGCGTGCTGGTCAGCACCATGTTCTGGACCATCGTTGCCTATTTCGTCTGGCATTCGCTGCACGCCCGCGTCGAGGCCAACTGGTTCGCGCCGGTCTATCCGGCGTTTGTGGTCGCGGCGGCGTATGCGGCCCATCTGGTGCCATGGGAAAAGCGCGAGCAGCGCACCGTCAATTTCTGCCTGCGCTGGGCGGCGCCGACAGGCATCGTAATGTTTGCGCTGCTGATCGTGCAGGCCAACACCGGCATGCTCTCGGGTTATCGCCGCGACGCCACGGTGCGAAGCGTCGGCGTCGGCTGGCGCGAAATCGCAGGCGAGATCGAAGCGGTGCGGGCGCGCGCGGGCGCATCCTGCGTGCTCGCGCCGGATTACGGCACCACCGGCTGGCTTGCGTTCTATCTGCCGAATGGAACTTGCGTTGCGCAGCAAAGCCAGCGCATCCGCTGGGTCAACATGCCCGAGCCGACGGCGGCGCAGCTCGGCGGCAGGCAGCTGTATGTTCGCGAGGCCTTGCCCGGCGTTCATCCGTTGAAGGACGAGTTCGCCCGCGTCGAAAGGGTTGGCGAGGTCACTCGCAAGCGCGGCCCGCTCGTGGTCGAGACCTACGCGCTCGATCTGCTGGAGGGACCGAAGGGGGGTGTGCTCGACCGTTCCCCGCCGCCGGAACTGGCGTTGGAAACCAGCATTTTGCCGGCTTGGTTGCGCCGAAAATAGTCCGACGGTCATGTCGGAACGGCCGCATTGGGATCGTCTTGTAGGGAACCCAGCACGCCGTCCAACCGTGAGGTCATGCCCATGTCCGGTTCCAGCCTGAAGCCCGCCGCTGAACTCGCCCGCGGCAATACCGCGCGCATTCCCAACGAAAGCGCTGAATATCGCCGTGCCCGCGAGCAATTGCTCGCTGAGGAAATCGAACTCCGTCGCCACATCGAGCGCGTCGCCGAAATGCGCCGCGCATTGCCGCCCGGCGGTGAGGTGACGAAGCCCTATTCGTTCGAAGGCGAGGGCGGCCCTACCACGCTGTCGGGCCTGTTCGGCAACAAGCAGACGCTCGTGATCTACAGCTACATGTTCGGCCCGCAGCGTGAAAAGCCGTGTCCGATGTGCACCTCGTTCATGAGTACGTGGGAAGGAAAGCTGCCCGATGTCGAGCAGCGCATCGCATTCGTATTCGTGGCGCGTTCGCCGATCGCGCGATTGGTGGAAGCCAAGAAGGCGCGCGGCTGGACGCGGCATAAAGTCTATTCCGATCCGTCTGGCGATTACACCCGCGATTACGTCAGCGCCGCAGATGCCGATATGCCCGGCTATAACGTGTTCACGCGCCGCGACGGTTCGATCCGTCATTTCTTGTCCGGCGAAATGGGGCAGGGTACCGCCGACCCCGGCCAGGATCCGCGTGGGGCACCCGACCTCGATCCGCTGTGGGCCCTTCTGGACACCACGCCTGAAGGCCGCGACAAGGACTGGTATCCAAGCTTGAGCTATTGAAGGCTCGCTTTGCGAGCCGAAGTGAACGCGATGCTGACGGCGGGCCGCGTCCTATCAAAGCATCGCTGCCGATGAACCTAAGCGAGTTTTGGTGCGACGACCTATGCTCGGTGTAAGGTATGGCCGGCGACGTCCGGCAACCGTGGAAGAGGAAGATGCAATGCGGCTCGATCCCTATCAGGAGCGTGCAAGGGCCCTGGCGGTCGAAGCCGGGCTCGATCCCGATGCGAAGATCGATCGCCCCGGTCAGCGGCCGATCCCGGTCTGGTGCACGTTCCGCGACGCTGCCCGCAAGGCACAATTCACGGCGCAGGCCGCGCAATACCAGAACAGCCCGCGCAAGATCTTCGGCCGGCACGAGGATGCCACGATCGCGCAGATGCGAAACTGCATGGCGGTCGGCAATGCCGTGGCCGGTGTGATCTGCGCGGACGGTCACCTGGGATATGCCCAGCCGGTCGGCGGCGTCATCGCCTATGAAAAGCAGATCAGCATCTCCGGCGTCGGCTTCGACATCGGCTGCGGCAACATGGCGGTGCGTCTCGATACGCCGTTCAGCCGGATCGAAAGCCATGTCGGCACGATCATCAAGGACGTGCACAGGACGATTTCCTTTGGCGTCGGGCGGACCAACGAGGAGCGCGTCGAGCACGAGCTGTTCGACGACGGCGATGCCTGGCGCGAATCCGACATGGGCGCGTATCGGCAGAAGGCGGTGTCGCAGCTCGGCACCGTCGGATCCGGCAACCACTATGTCGACCTGATGCGCGACGAAGCCGGTTTTGTCTGGATCGGCGTTCACTTCGGCAGCCGCGGTCTCGGCCACACCAGTGCGACCCGCTACCTCAAGGCTGCGGGCGGCAAGGATGGCATGAATGTGCCGCCGGCTGTTATCGACGAGGACAGCGAGATCGGACGACGCTACATTGCGGCCATGCAACTGGCCGGGCGCTATTCCTATGCCGGCCGGGAGTGGGTGATTGAGCGCGTGCGCAAGATCATCGGCGGCAACGTCACCGACATGGTTCATAACCATCACAATTACGCCTGGCGCGAAAATCACGCGGGTAAGGATTTGTGGGTTGTGCGCAAGGGCGCGACGCCGGCCTTTCCGGGACAGCGCGGCTTCATCGGCGGATCGATGGGAGATGACGCCGTCATCGTCGAAGGCGTCGATGGCCCCGAAGCGAAGGCGTCGCTCTACTCGACGGTTCACGGCGCGGGCCGGATGTTCGGCCGCAGGGAAGCCAAGCGCAGGTTCACGCGCGTCGAGATGGATGCGTGGCTGCAGTCGCGCGGCGTGACATTGATCGGCGCCGATCTCGACGAAAGCCCGATGGCGTATCGAAGGTTGCCGGAGGTGCTTGCCGAGCATGCCGGCTCGATCAAGGTGCAGCACACGCTGCGTCCGTTCGCCGTCGTCATGGCGGGCGAGAATGAATTTGATCCGTTCAAGGATTGATTGCCAAAATGGGACACCCGGCCAACGGCCGGAAGTCCCGATCGCAGGGCAACCCCGCATGTTTACGGGCTGATTTGCGCATAACTTCCAATGATTTGCGCATGCCTTACATCTGCCCGCGTTTAATCTGCATTTAACTAAAACTCGCCTTAATGACGCTCCGTGTCTTTGCGAGATGCTGCCTGGGAACCTTTCGGGCGCGGCACCAAACAGGGACTTAGTAGAGTTGTTGTGGACGCAAGGCGAATGAGTACGAGTACCGGCGCGTTTGGCCTTGCGGCCCACAACCGCAAGAAATCTTCCCGGAAAGCCATTCCTCAGCATTTCCTCGGCGGCGTCGCGATCGCAGCCGTGGTGCTCGGCTGCGCCTGGACCGTTTACAGCAATATTTTCGCCTCCAGCATCTATCCCTCGGTCAACAGCGCGGCGTTCGATCCGCCCGTCGTCAAAAGCTCCACGATTGTCGCGTCGCGTCCGGCGCGGCGCGCCTTCAACGACGTGTTCGCGTCGCTGCCGCAGCCAGCCCCGAAAATTTCCGCGCCCGAGACCGTCTCTCCTTTGATTATGTTTAACGAAAGGTTTGCAGCCTCGGCGCCACAAGGCCAGGCGTCCAGGGCGATCGAAGCCACGCAAGTGGCGGAGGTCTCGCCGCCGGTCGATGTGAAGAAGACTGAAGCGCCCAAACTTGCCGAAGCGCCGAAGCCGAAGGAAGCCGCGCCGCAGGCGCCGACCCAGGTCGCCTTGAACGTTCCGGCTCCGGCGACCAAGCAGGCTGAAGCCAAACCCGCCGCGAAGGAATCCGGGGCTTCGGTCCGCGACATGGCGCAGCGCGCCAAGGCGGCGGTGATGTCGATTGCGTCCAACGACAAGCCGAGCATGGTCGAGAAATTGTGGGGCAAGCAGCACGCGCATGGCGGGTTGTTGGCCTACGCTTCCGCCGACGCCAGCGTCACCGGAAGCATCCCCGATACCCGTTCGCAGAATCCGATGCTGGGCGGATCGCCGCCCTACGACAAGCAGACCGCGGTCTACGACATCGCGGCGAAGAAGGTCTATCTGCCGGATGGCACCGTTCTCGAGGCGCATTCGGGCCTCGGCGCCAAGATGGACGATGTGCGCTATGCGCATGTGCGGATGCAGGGCGTGACGCCGCCGCATATCTATGACCTGAAGCCGCGCGAGGCGCTGTTCCACGGCGTGCCGGCGCTGCGACTGACGCCGATCGGCGGACAGGACAAGATCTTCAACCGTGACGGCCTCCTGGCACACACCTACATGCTCGGCGCCCGCGGCGATTCCAATGGCTGCGTTTCCTTCAAGGACTATTACGCGTTCCTGAACGCGTACCGGAACCAGGGCATCCGGCGTCTTGCGGTGCTTGCCAGGATTCAGTGACGTCGCTCGTCGTCCCTCCGAACGCAGGGGCCCATACCCCGCAGCGATCATTGTTGCAGAAGGTATCCAACGCTGGCGATCCTAACCGATCGGCCGTGGATGGGTCTCCGGGCGCGGCCTTAGGCCCACCGAAGAATGTGATTTTCGTAACAGTGCGACCGCCGCCGATCGATCATCGTTCCTATCACCGAGGCACTGGTGCATCGGTATCATTCAACCCAAGGTAGGAGGCGTAACTATGGATGAAATCGAAATCGCTGCGTCGGATACCGTGACTGATGCGGAACTCGATGAGGTCAATGGCGGCTTTATCTTCATTTTGGTGGGTGCGGCGGCGTTCAGCACCGGCTTTTTCGCCGGCTACGGGGCGGTCAGGTTTGCACAGGACATGTCGAAATAACGCAGTCCGTCTGAAAGAAACGAACGGAGGCCCCGTCCCACTTGCGGGGCTTTCTGCGCTCCGGGCCGCAACGTAACAGAGGCTCGTCCCTGCGATGTACAGCCTCCTTAGGCTGTATGTCGAAGAGAACTTCCATGATGCTTGAAGAATAGGTCAAGCTTTACAGGTTCGCCGCTATCTCGCCAGAACAGTTTTCGATTGAGGCTGGCCGCCACCGCGAGGCGGTGGTGGCCGCCGATCAGAACATGGTCATCCGTTGCTTTGGCGATGATTTCTCCGTCTTCGTCCACGATGATTTTCATCTGCCGCCTCCAATCCAAGGCCACCGATCAGCGCCGCCGCGATGGTGCGCATGCTATCTAACCTCGTAAGGGCTCCGGGCGTTCCATCCCACGAAGATCACTCTTTCCGGATAACAGGCGCCACAGGTCCCCGCACAAAGCCGCGCCCCCAGGAGCCTGCTTCGGATTACGGACGAGCGCCATCGTTCGACGGTCCCGCGCCTACAGGTCGTCACAGTTCTTCTTGTTTAGCCCTAAGTGAGTTGCCGCATAATCTGTTGAAACATTCGGGCCGGATCGTTCTGGCCACCCGCTCCTGCTTTGATTTGGGTGAAGGCGCGCAAGGGGAGCGGGAGCCAGCCGCCAGCCACCGCATCGAGCGCTTCGGCGGACAGCTCGCGCGCGCTCTTCGCATTGATTGCATTTCCAGTCATCACAGTTCTCCTTTGATTTAGCCGGCGCGATCATCCAACGCTGGTGCGGCCACGTTTAGCGTCAACCCTCTCGTCGCGAAGTGACGGCGACCACACCGCCGGCCGTCGCGCGCATCGACAAGGCGCGACACGACGCGGGTAGGCTTCGCGAGTGCATCAGCGTCACGGCGCGGACAGCCGAGCGGACGGCACCACGTCATCGAAGTGCGCCGAATGGGCACGTTGGTTCGCTGAATGGCTGTGACGGGGAGTCACAGCACATCCGGAATTTGAAAAACACGCTTGCAACTGAAAGATGTTTCGTTTATTAGCCCGCTCCTTCGCTAGGCCATGGGTTCGGGCTCTCTGAGATCCCGACTGGCGCGAGCCGGTGTCCGGTTTCGTGTTCCGCCGAATGAAGACGCGAGGTGTAGCTCATGGAGAGCATCGGGGTGATACCCGAAGGCATCGGTTCGATTCCGGTCTCTTGCATAACCGAAGGATAGCTCAGTGGTAGAGCAGATGACTGCTAATCATCGTGACGCGGGTTCGAATCCCGTTCCAACGCTCCGGTTCAGTCTAAAAAACTGAATTTCCCATTGAAGGGGACCGGACGCGCGCTTCAGTCGCAGTCCGGCCGCATTGCCGCAAGGCTCTTCGTCCGAACCTAGACACTGTACGAACGGCTCTGCGCCGCGGTGGATACCGCTTGCGCTGACGCCGGGAATACCGTTCGAACGCCCGACCTTCGTCGGGCGATTGCGCGCGTGCGCCCGTCGTCATGCAAGCTCAAACCACGGCCCGCCGGGCTTTCAGGAAGCGCCGTTCGCGTCCTCCGTTCCTTCTCGACGGAACCAGCTTTCCGACCTCTGGCCGGAAAGCCCATGATGGAGGCGTGCCATGAACTGGCATTTCCTGATGACGCATGTGACGGTGAAGGATGGTGAGCGCGCGTTGCTGACGCGGAACGGCAGGCTCGAGCGCGTGCTTGGTCCCGGCCGGCATCGGCTGTTCGATCCGCGCAACGAACTGACGGCAGAAGTATTCAAGGTGGTTCGCGCCGAATTTCCGGCGGAGCGTTACTTGGTGCTGAAGGCTGCGCGGCCTGATCTGGCGGCCGAGCTGTTCGAGCTTGTCGAGACCAAGGCAGACGAAGTTGCCATCGTCAACCTCGACGGCCGTCCGATGCAGCTGATGACGCCCTGGCAGGCGCGCGTCTACTGGAAGGTCGCGACATCGGTCGATGTCGAACGCATCGACCTGACCGGCGATGTCAGGGTGACGGCGCGTCATCTGGCGATGATTGATCGTAACCGTTCGGTGGTCGTGACGGAGGCCGTGGTCGAGAACCACGAAGCCGGTCTGCTCTATGTCGAGGGCCGGCTGGTGGAGCGGCTTGCGCCCGGCCGGCACGCGTTCTGGATCGTCGGCCGCAAGGTCGAGGTCAAGCGTCTCGATCTGCGGCCTCAGGCGGTCGAGATCACCGCGCAGGAAATGCTGACCAGGGACCGCATCGCGCTGCGGGTGACCTTGACGGCGTTTCGCCGGATCGTCGATCCCGAGCGGGTCGTCGCCGTGGTGCCTGACGTGGATGCGTGGCTGTACCGGCTGGTGCAGTTCGCGATCCGCGAAGCGGTTGCAGGCCGCACGCTCGACGAGGTGCTGTCAGCAAAGGCAGCGCTCGATGCGGAGCTTCGCGACTATGTCCGCGAGCGTATCGCGGACAGCGGTGTCGAGGTGACCGAGCTCGGCGTCAAGGACGTGATCCTGCCCGGCGAGATCCGTGAGCTGGTGAACAAGGTGGTGGAGGCGGAGCGGGTGGCGAAGGCCAATTTGATCCGCCGGCAGGAAGAGACCGCGGCGACGCGGTCGCTTCTGAACACCGCCAAGCTGATGGAAGAGAACCCGCTGCTGCTGCGGCTCAAGGAACTGGAGTCGCTCGAGCGGCTGGTGGAGAAGGTCGGCCGCATCGACCTCCACGCGGGTGACGGGCAGGGCTTTGATGCCCTGCTCACCAAGCTGGTTCGCCTGAAGCCCGCGGAAAGCGCGTAAGCAAAGAAGGGTCGCCTACGGGCGGCCCTTCGCCTGCGGGACGGGCGGGGTAGGCCGTCAGTTGTGCGCTATTCGTAAACTCGTCAGGCCGCCGAGCGTGGCACGATTTTCTTGTAGCTATGGGTCTTCTCGGCCTTGGAGAGATCGTATGCTGCTTGCAGGTTCAGCCAGAAGCGGGGGTCGGTACGAAAATAACGCCCAAGCCTGATCGCGGTGTCAGCCGTGACATCGCGCGTGCCGCGCATGATCTCTGTCAGGCGGTTGGCCGGAACACCCAGCTCTTTCGCCAAGGCTCGTGCAGAGAGACCCAGTGGCACCAGATATTCTTCTTTCAACACTTCGCCTGGATGGGTTCGTAACCGCGCCATCGCCGTCTCCTTAATGATAGTCCACGATCTCCACCGCCTCCGGACCGTCTGATGTCCAGCGGAAGCAGACACGCCACTGCCGGTTGATACGGATGGAATGCTGACCGCGGCGGTCGCCTTTCAGTGCATCGAGCCGGTTGCCAGGCGGCGAGAGCAAATCATCCAAGCGGGTCGCTGCGTCCACCATATCGAGCTTGCGCAACGCGACAGCCTCGATGCTCCGCCAGCGCGCCGGACAGGCGCCATCACGAAACAATTGTTCCGTACCCCTGTCAGCAAAGCTGCGGATCATGGAAAATAGTATCCGATACGTATCGCATAACGGTCAAGAGGCATTCAGCGCGGGGCGTCCTCGGCCCCTACAAACAAAAACCCCGGCATCGCTGCCGGGGTTTTGCATTCTTTTGACGTTCGCCTGGATGGCTGGACTTAGAAGTCCATGCCGCCCATGCCGCCGCCCGGGGGCATGCCGCCCGCGCCGCCGCCGGCGTTCTTCTTCGGCAGTTCGGCGATCATGGCTTCGGTGGTGATCAGCAGAGCCGCAACCGACGCTGCGTTCTGGATCGCCGCACGAACCACCTTGGTCGGGTCGATGATGCCCTTGGAGACCAGGTTGCCGTATTCGCCGGTCTGCGAGTCGAAGCCGTAGTTATACTGGTCCTTCTCGAGGATCTTGCCGACGATGACGGAGCCGTCTTCGCCTGCGTTGATCGCGATCTGGCGGGCCGGCGCGGACAGCGCCTTGCGCACGATCTCGACGCCGGTCTTCTGGTCGTCGTTCGCGGTCTTGATGCGCTTGAGCTGCTCGGAGGCGCGCAGCAGGGCGACGCCGCCGCCCGGCACGATGCCTTCTTCAACCGCCGCACGGGTCGCATGCATCGCGTCATCCACGCGATCCTTGCGTTCCTTGACTTCGACTTCGGTCGCGCCGCCGACGCGGATCACCGCGACGCCGCCTGCGAGCTTGGCCAGACGCTCCTGCAGCTTCTCACGGTCGTAGTCCGAGGTGGTTTCCTCGATCTGCGCCTTGATCTGCTGCACGCGCGCTTCGATGTCGGCCTTCTTGCCGGCGCCGTTGACGATGGTGGTGTTTTCCTTGTCGATCATCACCTTCTTGGCGCGACCGAGCATCTGCAGCGTGACGTTCTCGAGCTTGATGCCGAGATCTTCCGAGATCGCCTGACCACCGGTCAGAACCGCGATGTCCTGCAGCATGGCCTTGCGGCGATCGCCGAAGCCCGGAGCCTTGACGGCCGCGACCTTGAGGCCGCCACGCAGACGGTTGACGACGAGGGTGGCGAGAGCTTCGCCTTCGACGTCTTCCGCGACGATGACCAGCGGCTTGCCGGTCTGCACCACGGCTTCGAGCAGCGGCAGCAGCTCGTTCAGCGAGGAGAGCTTCTTCTCGTTGATCAGGATGTAGGCGTCGTCCATTTCAACGCGCATCTTGTCGGCGTTGGTGACGAAGTAGGGCGAGATATAGCCGCGGTCGAACTGCATGCCTTCGACGACGTCGAGTTCGGTTTCGAGCGACTTGGCTTCTTCAACCGTGATGACGCCCTCGTTGCCGACCTTCTTCATGGCGTCGGCGAGGAACTTGCCGATTTCGGCGTCGCCGTTGGCGGAGATGGTGCCGACCTGGGCGATTTCCTCGTTCGAGGTGACCTTCTTGGAGTTCTTGACGAGGTCGGCGACCACGGCTTCCACCGCCAGGTCGATACCGCGCTTCAGATCCATCGGGTTCATGCCGGCGGCAACCGACTTGGCGCCTTCACGGACGATCGCAGCCGCGAGCACGGTTGCGGTGGTGGTGCCGTCGCCGGCAGCATCTGCGGACTTGGAGGCGACTTCGCGCACCATCTGCGCGCCCATGTTCTCGAACTTGTCGTCGAGCTCGATTTCCTTGGCGACGGTGACGCCGTCCTTGGTGATGCGGGGAGCGCCGAACGACTTGTCGAGCACGACGTTGCGGCCCTTGGGGCCGAGCGTGACCTTCACGGCATTGGCGAGAATGTCGACGCCGCGCAGCATGCGGTCGCGGGCATCAACGCCGAATTTGACTTCTTTAGCTGACATATTTGATTTCCCTGAGTTGAACTTGGTGTCTCACCTCTTCGAGGGGCGCCGCGCAGGCGCTCCTCAGGGGTGAGCGTGTGCGGACTTTGGCTTAGGCGGCCTTCTTCTTGGTCGCGGGAACGTCGGTGAGGACGCCCATGATGTCGCTTTCCTTCATGATCAGCAGCTCCTGGCCGTCGATCTTGACCTCGGTGCCGGACCACTTGCCGAACAGAACGCGGTCGCCGACCTTGAGGTCGATCGGGATCAGCTTGCCAGCTTCGTCACGGCCGCCCGGGCCCACGGCGACGATTTCGCCCTGCGAGGGCTTTTCCTTGGCACTGTCCGGAATGATGATGCCGCCAGCAGTCTTCTCTTCGGCGTCGATGCGCTTGACCACGACGCGGTCGTGAAGCGGACGGAATTTCATGCAGTCCTCCTAAACTTTTGCAAATGTTGTCGATTTTGGCGTCTTGGCAGTCCGGGCAGGCGAGTGCCAGCCCGGCTGCGGGTGATTTAGGCCAGTCTTGTTCGGGGGACAAGGGCTTCTAGCAGAAAAATTGGCACTCAAATATGACGGCTGCCAATTTCATTCATCATAATTAATCACGGTAAACGCCCGCCGACCCCGTATTAGCACGTGCGGTAAGCTGCTGCTAACGCATGAATTTTCAACAGTTCATTAAACATTTAGGCTTGTGATGGGTTGGTATCGTGCGTCACATTTCTCTCATGTGAGCGCATCTCCGCCGGGGTGGCTCGGTGTGGCCACCACGTGAAATGCGCTTCCGACAATGGAGGTTGGCATGGTCTCGCGGGTTGGGGTTGTTTCCGACGATTTCCGGAAGCAGGTGCTGGGTTATGGACTGACGACGGCGGAAATTCTCTATCGGCTGCCGGATCATCCCTCACTGCTGCAAACCTACGTCTGGCAGAACTACGATCTGTTTCCGAAATTTCCGGCGCTGAAAGATTTTCTGGCCTTCTGGCAGGAAAAGCTCGACGGCCCGCTGTATTCGGTCACGGTCGCGCATTCCAAGCTGATCAAGCCAGCCGAGCTTCGCGCCGTGGACGGCGTGTTCAGGCTGCATTGAGCGGAAAGGATTGTAGTTTGTAGGGTGGGTTAGGCGAAGCCGTAACCCACCATCATCAGTCGCTGCATCAACGGTGGGTTACGCCTTCGGCTAACCCACCCTACGAAACCGATTTTGTGCTAGCCTCTCCCCACCAAACGATCAGGGGAGGCAAGAAAAATGGCCAAGCAAAAAGCGACATCGAAAGCCGCAGCCAAAACCGCGGTGAAGAAGAAATGGACGGGCCTCGGCACGGCAGCCAAATCCACAGCCCGCAAGACCATCGCATCAAAAGGCCGCGTCGCCACGGCCAAATCGAAGGCGGCAGCCAAACCAGCGGCGAAGGCCGTAGCAAAGCCGAAGGCTCGGCCGAAGCAGCGCATCGCCATCAGCCATCACCGAGATGAGGATTTCAAGGCCGACGGCCTGCGTACCTATGCACAGTACCGCGATCTCGGCATTGCTGCGGCGACCCATGGCCTGGCGCAGGCGCATGTGATCCGGCTGATCGGACCCTGCAACCCCGAGGAAGTTTCAAAACTGCATTACCACGACGTCGAATTCCAGATGGTCTATGTGCTCAAGGGTTGGGTGAAGACCTACATGGAAGGCCAGGGCGAGACCTTGATGAAAGAGGGCGGCTGCTGGACCCAACCGCCGCGCATCAGGCATCTGATCCTGGATTATTCCGACGACGTCGAATTGCTGGAAGTGATTTTGCCGGCGGAGTTCAAGACGGTGGAATTGGGGACGTAAGACGCCGTCATTCCGGGGCGACGCGTAGCGTCGAACTATGGTGCGCAATTGCGCACCTGAGAATCTCGAGATTCCGGGCTCGTGCTTTGCACGCCCCGGAATGACGAAGGGGCCTCACGCCCGTTTCGTTTCCGGCATCACGAACGCGATCAGGCAAAGCCCTAAACATCCGATCGCGGACAGGCCGAGGAAGGCCGTGCTGTGTCCGAAATGGTCGCTGACATAGCCGGCCAGGACATTGCTGCAGGAAGCCCCGATGCCGACCGCCGTCCCCACCACGCCCTGGGCGAGGTTGAAATGGCCGCTGCCGAAGGCGATGTCGGCGACGGTCAACGGGATGAGAACGCCGAACACTGCGGCGGTAACGCCGTCAAAGAATTGCACGGCGACCAGCAGATAGGGATCGGTGACGGTTGCGAACAGCACGCCGCGGATGGCGAGCGCGGTGAAGCCGATCAGCAGCAGCGGCCGGCGGCCCCATTGCTGGGCCTTGCGGCCGACCGATGGCGACGTCAGCGCCACGATCGCCTGGGGCAGGATGATGCACGCCGCGATCAGTACCGGCGCCCACTGGGTCGAACGAGTCGTCACGATACCGGCCATCAAGGGCAGCATCGCCGCGTTGGCGAGCTGCAGCAACATCACGGCGCCGGCAAAGATCAGCAGCGGGCGCTGGCGCAGCAGATGCAGCACGCTGGTGGCTTCGGGGTCCGGCTTGGCGCGGACGATCGCGCCATGGGCCTGTTCCGGATCGATTTCGCGATCTTTGATCCGGGATAGCGCTATGATGGTGAAGATCACCAGAACGAAGGTGGCGAGAAACACCGAGCGGCTGGAGATGAAATAGCCGCAGGCCCCCATCAGCGCCGCGGCAACGCCGTTGCCGATTGACGCGAACCGCGCATTGCGCCCGAGCCGTTCGCCGATCGCGGCCGGTCCGACCAGTCCAAGGCTGATCGCGGCGATCGCCGGGCCGAGCACGCAACTCGCCAAGGCGTGCAATGTCGCCGCTGCCGCGATGACGGGAAAGATCGGCCATGCCGCATAGGCCAGCGCTGCGACTCCGATCGCTGCGACCGCGAAACCGGCGACCAGCCGTTCTCTCCGGGCAGCGTCGATGATGGCGCCGCCCGGCATCTGGCCGATCAGCCCGACGATACCGCCGATCGACAGCACC
Source organism: Bradyrhizobium sp. AUGA SZCCT0160 (assembly GCF_018130105.1). Lineage (NCBI taxonomy): Bacteria > Pseudomonadati > Pseudomonadota > Alphaproteobacteria > Hyphomicrobiales > Nitrobacteraceae > Bradyrhizobium > Bradyrhizobium sp. AUGA SZCCT0160. Next base: position 76,811 of record NZ_JAFCMD010000019.1, on the reverse strand, counting down.
AGCCCGATTTCGACCTGGGTCCATTTCTGCGTCGTGAGGTACACCGCGACGAACGGACCAAAGCCGGTCTGGACGTCGGCGAGAAAGAAGATGAACCAGTCGAGGCCGCGCTGGCTTTGCGCCGAAGGGTGCGGCTCGGGCGATGCCGGCGGCGGCGGTGACGTGTCGCCGCGTTCATCGATGGACGGCGCGCCCCGCGTCTCACCGGCAAAATCCTTGCCAAGATCTTTGGCAGAATCTTTGGGATATGGGTTCGGGCGCGCGGACAGTGGCATTCTCCTCCGCGGTCAGTGATCGAATTGCAGGGGTTGCAGACTGCCGGTGGCGCCGAGCACCACGATCGGCGTATCTTCCTTGTATTCGGGTGCGGCCTTGACCTGTTCCAACGTCAATTCGAGCGTCATGCTTTCCTTCTTGTTGGTAACTTGTCCGAAGTGGAGTGCGTTCCAGTCGACGACGATCTTTCGGCTGCCGACGCCGAGAAAGCCGCCGAAATCGATCACCGCGGCGCGCACGGTTCCGGAGCGATCGACGATCACGTCGACGATGCGCCCCATGTTCTCGCCCGCCGTGCTGCGGACATCGCGTCCGAGAATCCCGCGTGCGTCCGCCGCCCGGATGACCGTGACGGAGGGCGGGGGCGCCGGCTCTTTCGGCGCATCCGGCGAGGCCTTTGCCGCCGGACTTGGTGCGGCGGGAGCCGGCGGACCCTTGTCTGGTTCCTGCGCTACCGCCAGTGCGCCGAGAGATATCGCGCTCCACACCAGAACGGCTGCCGTGATTTTTTGCCCTGAACGCATGCGGTCTCCTGAACCTCTCACGGTTGCGCAGAGGTGACGAACCGGCCGCAGCTGGTTTCGTCACCATTTCCCCAAGTACGGTCGCGGTCAGCGCGACAACACGATCGAGACCTGAACCCGGCCGCGCGTCCGCATCATTTCGAGCGATACGTCGTCGCCGTGACGGCGCAGGCGAAGGTCCACGCTGGAATCGCCAAGCCGCAAGTCACGCAGCACGACCTCGTTCAGGAATTCCGGCAGACGGGGATTCCGCAGGCGGATTTCGCCGGCCCGCGCATCGAATTCAAGGCCCAGCGAAGCTTCCAGCAGCGTGAACGGCGTCGCGCTCGCCCATGCCTGCGGCGAGCACGCCACGGGATAGAGCGTCGGGCCAAACCGCCGCTCCCGATGGAAGCCGCAGAACAATTCCGGCAATCGCCGCAGGTCCATGTAACTCGCCGCACCGAACAATCCCTTGAACAGGTGTTCGACGGAATGTTTCAGGCCGTAGCGCGCAAGGCCCAGCGCGATCAGCGCGTTGTCGTGCGGCCAGATCGAACCGTTGTGGTAGGACATCGGATTGTAGCGGGACTCGCCCAATGCCACGGTACGAATGCCCCAGCCGGTGAAGAAGCGCGGCCGCATCAGGTCGGCGGCGACCATGCGCGCGCGGTCCTCGCCAATGATGCCCGTGAACAAGAGCTGGCCGGCATTGGATGTCCGCACCTTGCACGGCCGCTTGGCGCCGTCGAGCGCGAGCGCGTAGGTGCCCATATCAGGGCACCAGAACGCCTCCTCAAAGCGTGCGGCAAGCTCCGTTGCCTCCTCATCGAGCCTGCGCGCCTTCTCCGCAAAGCCAAGCTGGCGCGCGCAACGTGCCGCCAGCCGTTTGCCGGCGAAGACGTAACCCTGAACCTCGCACAGGGCGATGTGGCCTTCGGCCAACTGGCCATCGGCATGAAAGATCGCGTCGAAGGAATCTTTCCAGCCCTGATTGGCGAGGCCCTGGTCGGATGCGCGCTGATATTCGACAAAGCCGTCACGATCAGGGTCGCCGGGACCGTCGATCCAGGCCAGCGCGGCCTCGATCGCGGGCCACAGTTCGCGCAGCGTGTCCTCGTCGCCGGTGCGCTCGAAATAGAATCCCGCCAGCAACACGAACAGCGGCGTGGAATCGACGCTGCCGTAATATTGCGCGAACGGCACTTCGCGCAGCGCCGCCATTTCGCCGCCGCGCATTTCATGCAGGATCTTGCCGGGTTCGGCATCGTTCAGGGCATCGACGGTCGTGGCCTGATAGGCAGCCAGCCGTTTGAGCACGCCGCAGGCCACACGCGGGTCAATCCACAGCATCTGCAGCGCGGATATCAGGCCGTCGCGGCCGAACGTGGTTGAATACCAGGGAATGCCGGCATAGGGATAGCGGCCATGCGCGGTGTCGGTCATCAGCATGTTGAGATCGGCCATCGACTGGCACAGCACTTCATTGAAGATGCTGTTCGAGGTTTCGACGCTGGCGGCGCCCGCGGTCGAACGGCGCATTTCGCGGCGATGTGCGAGCAGGCCATGCATGAACGGCGCCGGCCGATGCTCCGCGGCATAGTTGCAGGTCACCGCAACGAACACCGAGGTAAGCTGCTGCGGCTCGAGCGCGAAATGATAGCTGCCGCTGTTCACCGCCAGCAGGGTCGGGCGCGGGTCGAAATGCAGATTGGTCGTTCGCGCCTCGCCGTCGAGGCCGCGATACTCGAACCTGACATCGGCGGGGCTGAGCAGTTCGCTGGTGCCGGTGCCGCGGCGCGGGCGCCTGGCGCCGCGCACCTCGAACAGATCGGCGAAATCATTGTCGAACAGGAAGGTCAGATCGATGTGTGCGGCCCGGTCGCCATGGTTCTGGACGGCGATCCGCTGATAGGCGGTGCCGCGCCACAGGAAGATGGTGCGCACGATGTGGATCAGATCCTTCTGCAGGACGATCCGGTCGCCGTCATAGATGTCGGGATTGGTGAGGTCGATCGTCAGCGCGGAATTATCGTCGCGCAGGTTGGAGCCGAGCAGCAATGGCTGGGTCTGGTTCAGCAGGAGCTCGAGCCGCGCCAGATAGCGGGTATCGGCATTGAACAATCCATCGGGTCCACCGGCCGAAGCACCGATGTCGCCGTGGCTGTCGAGGACGATGAACGTATCGTCATGCTTGAGGGTGCGGCGCGGCCGTGCGGCCTGGCCGGTCATGGGAATGTAGAACGGCGATTCCGTGATCTGCTCGGCGAGAGGAGTATCCGCCCGCTGGACGTTGGCTTTGGTGGCCATGCGTAACCTCTGTCCTGTAACTCTAGAGCCTTTTCCGTTCCGATTAAACGGAACGGGCTCTAGATTCCTGATTTGACGCGTTTCATTGACGCCAACCGGTATCCAATTCGCTGGAAAGCACTCTGGCGGATACCGCTCCGCACGCCGCGACGCCGATCTGACTGTGCTCTACATTCGTTTCTGCGATTTCAGGCTGCGTGGATCGCGAGACGGTTCATTTCCTGCGTCACGAGCTGCCGGTACGGACCGGTTTCGCGCATCAGGCGGTCCGGCGGACCATCCTCGATGATCTTGCCTTCCCTGAGAACCACGACGCGATCGAAGTTCCGCAGCGTGGCGAGACGGTGGGCGATCGCGATCACGGTGCGGCCGCGCATCAGGCGGCCGAGCGCCTCGCGGATCGCTTCTTCTGACTCGCCGTCAAGCGCGGCCGTCGCCTCGTCGAGCAGCAGGATCGGCGCGTCCTTCAGGAACGCGCGCGCGATTGCGATGCGTTGCCGCTGGCCGCCGGAGAGTTTGACGCCGCGATCGCCGACCATGGTGGCAAGGCCGTCGGGCAGATTTTCGACGAAGTCACACCGCGCCGCGATCGCCGCGCGCAGGACCTCGTCGTCGCTTGCCGTCGGACGGCCATAGCGGATGTTCTCCAGGATCGTGCGGTGGAACATCGAGATGTCCTGCGGCACGACCGAAATGGCTTCGCGGAGGCTTTGCTGGGTGACGCGCGAAATATCCTGGCCGTCGACGGTGATACTGCCATTGTCGACGTCATAGAAGCGCTGCAACAGCACAAACAGGCTGGATTTGCCGCCGCCGGATTGGCCGACCAGGCCGACGCGCTGCCCGGGTTTGAGGTTCAGGTTGAATTTGTCGAACACCTGGACGCCGCCAGGATATCCGAACGAGATGTTCCTGAAGGTGATGGCGGCACCGCTCTTGATCAGCGGTTCGGCCTCGGGATGGTCGCGCAGTTCATGCGGCTGCAGCAGCGTTGCGATCGCCTCCGAGAGCCGGGCCGTGTGCTGGGTGACATCCACAAGTGCGACCGCCAGATCGCGGGTCGCGTGCAGGATGGAAAGACCGAGCGTGCAGACCAGCACCACGTCGCCGGTGGTGGCCTTGCCGCTCTGCCACAGCGTGACCGCCCAGTACAACAGGGCCACCGTCAGTGCCAGCGTGATCACGGCATGCGTGAGCCGAAGCTTTTCCAGATAGCGCAGGCTGCGGCCCCGTGCGGTCAATTCGCGGTCGACGGTGTTGTCGAAGCGGTTGTGCTCATGGTCGAGCCCGCAGAACGCCCGCACCAGCGGCATGTTGTTGATGACGTCGACCATTTCGCCGTCAACGGCGGCGGCCTTGTCGGCGTAGTCGTCATGTAGCGGCTTGCCCGCGGCCGCGATCCGGAACATGGCGATGAGGACCACGCTTGCGATCACGATCATGCCGGCGGCCATCGGCAGGCTGACGGTTCCGATCAGCGCGATTGCCACAATTGTGGCGATGCAGGGCGGCAACACGTTCCATACGAACATGTTCTCCACCGTGAATACGGCATTGGAGGTGGCCGTGATCCGGCTTGTCAGCATGCCCGGGAGCCGGTCGATGAAATAGCTCGGGGCGTGTCCGGTCAAATGGCGGAACATGTCGCGGCGCAGATCGCCGGTGACGCCGACAAACGTGAAGCTCGCTGTCCAACTCGCGATGCGCCACAGCAGGACGTCGGAACCAATCAGCGCTATGAGAAAAACGAATGCCAGCCATACACCGCCGCTATGCGCAGGTCCGGCGGCGAGGGCGTCGACCAGATACTTCACGCCGTATTGTGTGCCGACCGAGCAGGCAACGGCTGCCACCACCGTGAACAATATCACCAGATGCGACGCGGGCCGCCGGCGCAGATAGCGCATTACAAAGGGGAATGGTCGGTTCGCGTATCCCGATAGATTGTCCATGTGTCTGCTAAACCTGTTGGAGATTAACGGGAAATCCTGGCGGAACCCCGACCCTGTCGACGGGCGTCATTCGATTGGCGCGGCAACGCCTCAACTGCACAACAATTTCGCAGCAAAGGTCGTTCAAGAAGTCTGATCACGTGTGATGGCATCAGCAAGACGACAGTGTGTGAGAAGTGAGCGCACCAATGTGGGAACTTCGCATCTGCGTAAACGTTCCCGCTCTGGCGATGCCGCGCCACGAGGGTTGAGGGCTTTCAAGGTAAAATCACGATCAGGAGGTTGTTAGGATGCGCATCGCGCAGGTTGCTCCGTTGACGGAGGCTGTTCCGCCCAGGCTGTATGGCGGCACCGAACGCGTCGTCTATTGGCTGACCGAGGAACTGGTCGCTCTGGGCCACGAGGTCACGCTATTCGCCAGCGGCGATTCCCGAACCTCCGGCAAACTGGATGCGACGTGGCCGAAGGCGCTGAGGCTGGACGGGTCGGTGCGGGATCCGAACGCACTTCACATGCTGATGCTCGAGCGCGTACGGCAAAAATGTGACGATGAAGAATTCGACTTTCTTCATTTCCATCTCGACTACTATCCGTTCTCGCTGTTCGCCCGGCAGCCGACGCCGTTCGTGACCACGCTTCATGGCCGGCTGGATCTTCCCGAGCATCAGCCGGTGTTCGCGACATTCTCGAAGATTCCGCTTGTTTCGATCTCAAATGCGCAGCGGCGGCCGGTGCCGAAAGCAAACTTCATCAACACCATATACCACGGCCTGCCGGAGAAGTTGCTGACGCCCCAGGCGGTGAAGCCGAGCTATCTGGCCGTCCTCGGCCGTATCGCGCCGGAGAAGGGCGTGGACCGGGCGATCAGGATCGCGATACGCTGCGGCATCCCGCTCAAGATTGCGGCGAAGGTCGATCGCGCCGACCAGGAATATTACGATGCGATCATCAAGCCGATGATGGATCATCCGCTGGTCGAGTTTATCGGCGAAATCGGGGACCACGAGAAAGCCGAGTTCCTGAGCGGGGCGATCGGGTTGCTGCTGCCGATCGACTGGCCGGAGCCGTTCGGCCTCGTCATGATCGAGGCCATGGCCTGCGGCACGCCCGTGATCGCCTACAACCGTGGATCGGTTCCTGAAATCATCGACGACGGAAAGACCGGCTTCATCGTCGAGGATGAAATCAGCGCGGTCGCCGATGTCGGGCGGCTGGGGGAACTGGATCGCCAGGCCATTCGCACGCATTTCGAGACGCGCTTTACGGCTCGCCGTATGGCGCTCGACTATGTCAACACCTATCAGGGCATGATCGAGGCGGTGAAGCCGCGGATGAAACTGGTCAGCAGCGCCGAATAACGTTGCCGGAGCAGGGCGCTCGATTCTTAAACCCGTCGATGGCGTGCGTCATCGACGGGACGCGCTCGCGCGTCAGGACGCGGTGTTCGATTGACCGTTCGACACCGGGTCGTCGCCGACGGCGTGCAGCACGAATGGTCTGGCGACACGCCCAGGTTCGGCGACAGGAATGGACGATCTGCGACTTGCGCGCTTTGGCCGTGGTGCGGTCTGATTTTCGGTGGAGCGAAACAACGCGTAGTCGCGGCTGAATAGCCAGCGCGATGTTTGAAAGACGCCGTGGGTGATGAACAGAGCGGCGAGCACGTCGATCGAATAGTGGTAGTGGCCGAGCAGCACGACCGCGCCGAAGAACGCGGTCAGCGCGAGAAAGAATACCCGCCATTGCAAGATGTGCCAGAACGCCAGCGCCGCCAGGAACGGCATTCCGGTGTGACCGGAAAAGAAGAGATCGCTGCCGTAAAAAATGGAGTTGAAGAACGGCGCCGGCTGCTGCGGATCGATCGGGGACGGCGCCATGTGGGTGAGCGCCACGAATACGGCGCGGACCACCAGGAACAGCGCGGTGGCCTTCAGCGCGAACGGCAACCGGTTCGGCCGCCAGGCCAGCACTCCCGCCGTGATGACGAAGGCCGTGAACGTACCGTAGATGAACAGAAAGCGGACGTTGTAGGGCCCGACGCGGCTCAGCACAAAATCCGTGACGTGGTTGCTGGCATGGACCGTAGCATAGGTGACAGCGGCGAAGATCGCGATGCTGCTGGCAGAGAGGAAAGCGGCGCCCTCGCACAGCGAGCGGACATACGCGCGCGTGCCAAACAGCGTACGGTAAGCCCGAATAGTGTGTTCCATGGCGCCTGCTCCTCCGTTCGCGAAATCTGCTACGGCTGGCATCACGCGGCCGCCAATTGCGGCGGCTCATCGGCGGTCTGTTCGCAGGATTGGATAGCAGGCGGCTCTAAAACAAAGGCGGTCTGCCGCTGCTTGCCTACGCTGTTATCGGTAGCCGAATGCGACAAACCCCGGCGGAAGCGGCTGCGGATTGAGAGCGACCCGCTCGAGCGCGGAGGTAAACCGGTGCTGCAGTCCGCTGACGATGATGATGCCGCCCGCAACACGGTCGAGTTCATCTGATGTCAATGCTTCGTCTTTGACAGGAACTGAATGGGTCATGGTTGTTTCCCTTGGTGAGGCGGGCACGGTGCCGTCGCCGAGCGGACATTACCTCGCTCATCCTGATTGGTGTGTGAGCCAAATCACTCAGGGCTGGCGCGGCCTCTAGCTGATCGATCCCACGATCGCGCCCATCAGGCAGGTGGCCAGCGTGCCCGACACGATCGACTTCAGCCCGAGCGCGTTGATTTCTTCGCGGCGGCCGGGTGCCATGGTGCCGAGGCCGCCGATCATGATGCCGAGGCTGGCGAAGTTGGCAAAGCCGCACATGGCATAGAGCATGATCAGCCGCGAGCGCGGATCGAGCGCGTCGGGACCGAGCTTCGACAGATCGACATAGGCGATCAACTCGTTGAGCACGGTCTTGGTGCCCATCAGGCTTCCCGCCGTGATCGCCTGCGACCACGGCAGGCCCAACAGCCAGCATACCGGCGCCATCAGATAGCCGAGCAGCCGCTGCAGCGAAATCTTCGCGCCGCCGATCTCGGGCAACAGGCCGAGGATGGCGTTGGCGAGATAGACCAATGCCACCAGCACCAGCAGCATGGCGACGATGTTGAGCAGCAGCTCCAGTCCGGACGTGGTGCCCTTGACGATCGCATCCATGGTGCTCTTCACTTCCATGTCGGTGTCAGCAGCGGCCAGCATTCCGCCAGTCCGCTTGTCAGACGTCTCCGGCACCATGATCAGGCTGATCAGGATCGCCGCGGGTGCGCCGAGCACCGAGGCAATGACGAAATGCGCCGCCGCATCCGGGATCAATGGCGCGAGAAACGTGGCGTACAGCACCAGCACGGTGCCGGCGATCCCGGCCATGCCGCCGGTCATCACCATGAACAATTCGCTGCGCGTGAGTTGCGAAAGGTATGGGCGGATGAACAGGGGCGCCTCGACCATGCCGAGGAAGATGTTGGCGGCGGCGGACAGCCCGACCGCGCCGCCGACGCCGAGCGTGCGTTCCAGAAGCCAGGCCATGCCGCGCACGATCGGCGGCAGCACCCGCCAGTAGAACAGCAGCGTGGTCAGCACGCTCATGACCAGGATGATCGGCAGCGCCTGAAACGCCAGGATGAAATCGGCGCCCGGCGCCTTGAGGTCGAAGGGAAGCGTGCCGCCGCCGAGATAGCCGAACACGAAGGAGGTGCCGGCGCGGGACGCTGCCGCGATGGTATTGACCGCGTCATTGATGGCGCCGAACGCCTTTGCGACCAGCGGCAGCTTGAGCAGCACCAGGGCGGTAAGCACGGTAACCGCAAGCCCGACCGCCATCTGCCGCCATGACACCGCGCGGCGGTTCTCGCCGAGCGCCCACGCGATTCCCAGCAACGCCAGCACGCCGAAAGCCGATTGCAGTTGCAGCATGATCTCGAAGTCCCCCGGTCGATTATGGCAGCGGGGGACTTGCAAGCGCAATGCCGGGCAGCCCTTCGCCGCCTGGCATTGACAGCCCGCGGGCATTGACAGCCCGTGGGCATTGACAGGGGGATCAGGGTCGTTCACGGCGTAACCAACAACAATGCGAGCGGACGCACGCTTCGAAAAGCAGGATACCGGCCTCAAATGTCTTCCCTGATGCCTGTCGGCGCCGGCGATCTGCTCAGGCATCCCTCCTTCCTGTCGTTTCTGCTGTCGCGCAGCCTGTCGCGTTTCGCCAGCCAGATCGGGGCCGTTGCCATCGGCTGGCAGGTCTATGACATGACCGGCAGCGCCTTCGATCTCGGCATGATCGGGCTGGTTCAATTCCTCCCCACGGCGTTGTTTCTGTTCGTGGCCGGCCATGCCGCCGACCGCTACGAACGCAAACGGGTGGTGCAACTCTGCCAGATCGCCGAGGGGCTGACGGCGCTGTTTCTGGCCTGGGGCGCCTATGCGGGTTTTCTTAGCGTCACGCAGATCTTCATTGCATCCTTCGTGCTCGGTATAGCCGGCGCCTTCGAAAGCCCGGCATTGGCCGCGCTGCTGCCGCTGATCGCGCCGAAAGGCGCGCTGCAGCGTGCCACCGCGGTCTCGAGCGGCGCGGGGCAAATCGCCACCATCGCCGGTCCTGCACTCGGCGGCTTGGCCTATGCCATCGCCCCCAGCGCAGCCTATGGGGTCATGACTGCGTTTTTCCTATTCGGGGCAGCAATCATGGGGGCGATCCGGCTGACGCAGCCGGCTGTGGTACGGGATGCCGCGACACCGGATGATATCTTTGCCGGCGTCAAATTCGTCCGCAACAACCCGGCGATTCTCGGAACGATTTCGCTTGATCTGTTCGCGGTGCTGCTCGGCGGCGCCACCGCGCTGCTGCCGATCTATGCCCGTGACATCCTGCAGACCGGCCCGCTCGGCCTCGGCATCCTGCGCGCCGCGCCCGCGATCGGCGCGCTGCTGATGACGGTGTTCCTCGCCCACCACACCATCAACCACCGCGTCGGAATACGGATGTTTCAGGCCGTGATCGTGTTCGGCGTGGCGACGGTGGTGTTTGCGCTGTCGCACTGGATGTGGCTGTCGGTGCTGGCGCTGGTGGTGCTGGGCGCCGCCGACGTCGTGAGCGTCGTGATCCGCTTCTCGCTGGTGCAGCTCGCCACGCCCGACGAGATGCGGGGCCGGGTCGGCGCGGTCAATTTCCTGTTCATCAACGCGTCAAACCAGCTCGGTCAGTTCGAAAGCGGCGTTACCGCCGCTTTGTTCGGCGCGATGCCGGCCGCCGTGCTCGGCGGCGTCGGCACGATTGCGATCGCGCTATTGTGGATGAAGCTGTTTCCGACGCTGCGGAATGTGGAGAAGCTGGAGTAGGGCGACGACCCTCACCACGTCGTCCCGGCCTTGAGCCGGGACCCATACGCCGTGCATTCTCGATGAGAACGCGAATGACAAACGCCTCGTAACCCAATCACCGCCGCGGAGTATGGGTCCCCCGATGCGCAATTGCGCATCTGAGCTCAAGGCCGGGACGACATCGGTGGATTTGGCTACCCCCGCCCGACGAACGGCATCTTGGTCGCCATGACCGTCATGAACAGCACGTTGGCATCGAGCGGCAGGCCGGCCATGTAAGCTACCGCATCGCCGACCGCTTTTGCGTCCATGCGCGGCTCGTGTTTCATCGTGCCGTCGGGCTGCATCACGCCGGGCCCGGCGACCATGCGGTCGGTCATCGGGGTTGCCGCGTTGCCGATGTCGACCTGGCCGACCGCGATGTCGTACATGCGGCCGTCGAGGTTGGTGGCCTTGGTCAGGCCCGTGATGGCGTGCTTGGTCGAGGTGTAGGCCGACGAGAACGGCCGCGGCGCGTGCGCCGAGATCGAGCCGTTGTTGATGATGCGGCCGCCGCGCGGGTTCTGGTCCTTCATGATCCGGAAGGCATGCTGGGTGCACAGGAAGGGGCCGGTGAGGTTGGTGTTCACCACTGCCTGCCACTGTTCGAGGCTGAGGTCCTCGAAGTTCACCGGCGGCGCGCCCATGCCGGCGTTGTTGAAGAGCACGTCGAGCCGGCCGTAGGTTTCCTTGACCTTGTCGAACAGGGCGGCGATCGAGGCTGGGCTCGTCATGTCGGCGGAAACGCACAGGCTCTTGCCGACATTGTCGCCGAGCTTCTTGGTCTCTTCCAGCATCTCCATGCGGCGCCCGGCGAGCACCACGGTGAAGCCGGCATTCATCAGCGCCAGCGATGCCGCGCGTCCGACGCCGGTGCCCGCACCGGTGACGACTGCGATCTTGTTTGCTGCTTCGGCCATTGTTCCTCGCCTTTACTTCTTTGTTTCTGTTTCTGATTTGTAGGGTGGTCTTGGAATATTCTGGTGCGCCGCGCGCAGCGCCGCCGACCAGCGTGAACGCAGATCGTGGAAATAGGGCTCGCCGGCCTCGATGCGGTGATTGAGATCGGCCTCGCAGGCATCCGCGCGCACCACCAATACGTCGATTGGCAGGCCGACGCCGAGATTGGAGCGCATCGTCGAATCCATCGAGATCAGGCTGGTCTTCAGCGCCTCGTACAGTTCGACATCGTAATGCATGGCGCGGTCGAGCACCGGCTTGCCGTATTTATGCTCGCCGATCTGCAGGTACGGCGTGTCGGTCGTGCATTCGATGAAATTGCCGGCGGTGTAGACCATGAACAGCCGCATCCGCGAGCCCTTGATCTGGCCACCGAACAGGAACGAGACGTCGAAACTGACGTCTTCGGAGCGCAGCGCGTCGCCCTCGGTGGCGTGGACGCTGCGAATGGCGCGGCCGATGCGCTGGGCGGCCTGGAACATGGTCGGCGCGTTCATCAGCGTTTCGACCTCGCCGTTGTGCGGGTCTTCGATGCCCTCGGTCAGGGTTGACAGCACCGACTGGCTGATCGCCAAATTGCCGGCGCTGGCGATCGCCATGATGCGCTCGCCCGGCTTTGAGAAAATGTGCAGCTTGCGAAAGGTCGAGACGTTGTCGAGGCCGGCATTGGTGCGGGTATCCGCGATCATGACCAGACCGTCCCGTACCAGCACTCCGCAACAATAGGTCATTCCACGTCCCCGAAACCGTCCGAACTACCGGCGGGGCACTAGTAGCCAATTTTTCGGGGGCATCCAACCCCAATTCCCCAGGCCGTGGCATGCGCTGGATGGGTAAAAAGACGCATTGCGCGGAATGAGGGCTCGATCGGCGCTGCGGACCGAACCCTACGACACGCCTCCGTCGTTCTATTTGCCACCGACAAGGAGGTTCTTGTAGATTTTCCCGTCCTTCATGATGACGACGAAATTCTTTGCCGGGTCTTCGATCAGCTTGATGTTATCGACGGGGTTGCCATCCACCAGCAACAGGTCGGCCAGCGCGCCTTCTTCCACCACGCCGAGCTTGCCGGGATAAGGATTGCGAAGCCCGGACATGGCAAGCAGTTCGGCGTTTGTCGATGTCGCCATGACCAGCGCTTCAGCGGGGGTGTACCAACGGGTAAGCGCGGCCAGAATTGCCCCTTGTTGTTGCGCCAGTTCGCGGGAGAACAGCACATCCGTGCCCCACGCCGTCTTGATCTTGTATTTCTTAGCCATCTCATAGGCGCGGGCTATCCCGGGCCAGACCTCTTCCGCTTTGGCTCGCTGGACAGAACCTTCAGGAAGGCCCAGCCTCATCCCCTCCGGCAGTGGCTGCATGCTCAGCCAAACACCCTTGTCCGCGATCAATTTTGCGGTTGCGTCGTCCATCAGGAAACCGTGCTCGATACACCTCGCGCCGGCCGCAATAGCGCTCCGGATCGCAGTCGACGTAAAGGCGTGCGCGGCGACGTATGTCCCCCAATTTTCGGCCGCTTCGGCCGCGGCGCGCATTTCGGCCTCCGTGAAGGTCTTAACGTCGATCGGACTGAAGGGGGACGACACCCCGCCGCCCGCCGTCAACTTGACTTGTGAGGCGCCCTGCATGAGCTGTTCGCGTACGCGCACGCGCACCTCGTCAGGGCTATCGGCAACGATGGCGCCGCCAATCTGCTCCATGCGGGTAAGCATGCCGCCGATCGTTCGCGGCAGATCAGTCAGCTGCCGGAAATCCCCATGCCCGCTCGTGACAGTGATCATGGCGCCGGACGGATAGATACGCGGGCCCTTGACGATGCCTTCATCGATGGCGCGCTTGAGGCCGAACACCGGCCCGCCCACGTCGCGAATGGTGGTGAAGCCGCGCATCAGAGTATCTGTCGCTTCGTCGCCAGCCACCAGATTGTTGAAACCGACGTCACCGAACGCCTCTACCGGGTTCGTGCGGATCAGCATCGCGTGCCAATGCGCATCGATCAGGCCCGGCATCAGGACGCGGCCGGCACCATTGATCGTTGCGGTTTGAGCGTCGACCGCGATCGGCGCCGTCGAAACCTTCTCTATCGTGTTGCCTCGGATCAGGACGTTGGACGGCGCTGAAACCGCGCCACTCTTTCCGTCAAAGATCCTGACGTTCTGAAATAATGCAGCTTGCTGGGCTTGCGCGGAGGGCGGGGCGGAGAAGCTCATTCCGATTGCAGCCAGAACTACCAGCACGGAACTGCCGGGGAATATTCTCAAGCAAGACATTCTCATAGCCGTGTGCCCCCGTTATCTGATCTGGTTAGCGAATCTGACCGTTCTCATTGCGCCTGATGATCTTGAGAACCCAGAAGATCACGCCGGCAATCAGGGACAGGACGCCAAGAAACGATAACGCCATTGACTCGAGGTTCATGCCTGCGACCAGCAACACGCATCCCAGGACGATCAGAACCAGACCGCCGAGCTTTTTCGCGAGAAAAACGGACCCTTCGTCAGCACGTGCAACCATAGCGACCACTCCCTTATGCCGTTTTCGCCGACGGCCACCACGCATAAGCCAGCCACGCGATGCCGTGAGATATCAGATCGACGCCGAGGACAAATCCAAGCACCCAGAGACCGGTCACCGGGAATCCCGTCAGAATGACGAGGCCGGCCAGGACGCCGAAGGCGCCGGACAGCAGCATGATCCAGCCCGCATCTTTCCAGTGGCCGAAGCCCAGCAGAATTCGAACGATGCCGGATATCAGCAGCAACAGGCCGAGGACATAGGTGAGGATCAAGGCGCTGGCGACCGGCTGGCTCACCAGCACCGCGCCGAACGCGATGTACAAAATGCCGAGCAGCACCTGCCATACGAAGCCGCCCCATCCCTTGGTCCAGAACGCGTGAATCACTTCGAAGGCGCCCGCGATGATCGAGATCCAGCCGATGAACATCGTGCTGATGACGGTCACCAGAACGACGTCACCCAACACCAGGATTCCCGCGGCGATCATCACCAGTCCAAGGAGGATGCAGATCCAAAATGGTGGCGCGGACAAACCATCGGCGCGCAGTCGTGAATTACCGTCGTAAGTGGTCATGTTGTCCTCCTCGATTCGGATCCCTTCGATCGAATGAGCGGCGCAGTGCCGGCCGCTCGGGTCTCATCAGCATCCTGAAATCGGCTATAGCCATCGCCAGCCGCAAACGCGGCGCCCGCGGTGCCAATAACAGACCCAACGGCGCCGGCGGTGACGGTGGATTGGGCGCCGTCGCGGCGGACGTGCCTCAGGGCGCGGGGGCGGCCGGCGGGTGGCGGCCTGAACATGTACCGTGAGATCATCCGTCTCGCCGGCAGGATCCTTGCTGCCGAGATCTTTGCCGAGGTCCTTCTGTGGCGCGAGGGGCATGGCCTCGACCACGGTCGGCAGCGAACTTGCGGCCAAACCCGCGGCTGCGGCCACACACAAAATGCCCCGTAATACGCTGCGACGCTCGATTGCATCCATTGGGCTCACTCCTTTGACCGGCGCCTTGTTATTTTTTCTCCGCGGAGAAACACACGTCTCGCAATCGGTGATCAGGTCGATTTCGCGCCTTCGACCGCGGGGTCGTCACTTGGGATTTCTCCCGGCAGGTAATTCGGGAGCTGTCCGGCCGGAAACACCGCGAGCAAGGCAAGGCCGGCCATGATGAGCAGGCCGATCTTCAGCGCTCGCAGCCGCGCCTCCGTGTTCACGCGCACCGCTTCCTGCACCTGCTGCGGCGTGGCGGTGGTGTTCTCCATCACGGTCCGCAGGCGCTCGTTGCTGACGAAGGTGATGTTGTTGAGATCGACCTGGCTCTGCAGTTCCTTCGGCAGCACCGGATTTGCGGCGATGCTGCTGACGGCGATTGTGCTCAAGAGGCCGACAAGCAGCGCGCCGGCGACGGCTGTTCCGACTGCCGCGGCGAGATTTTGCGTGGTGCCGCGCGCCGATCCGACGTCGCCTGCCAGTACCTTGGGCGAGGCGGTGACCAGTACGTTGAACAATAGCGTGACCAGCGAGCCCTGGCCGATACCGAACAGGACAAGGCCGAACAATACGGGAATCTCGCTCCAGTCGTTCCGCACCACGAATGCGAGCCACACCAGTGCAATCGTGCAGAGAGCGAAGCCATAGCGGCCGATCTGGCGGGGTGTCAGTTTGTCGTAGACGTTGACGATCAGCATCGCCGTGAAGAACACCGTGAGATTGAACGGCATCATCGCGATCGCGGTCGCGAGAGGGGAGCGGCCCTGTACGATTTGAATGTACAACGGCACGGAAAAGTTAAGCGCCGCCTCCAGTGCGACCACGGCAAACAGCCCGTAGACCGCCGCGCGTTCCTGCGGCGAGTCGATCACCTCGAGGGCAAGCAGCGGCGTCTTCCCGGCCGCCTGGCGCTGATGCGTCCACATCAGAAAGGCCTGGCCGAGTACGATACCCAGAACGATCATGACCGGCGCAGGCGAAAGGCCGAGCAGGTCGAACGGCGCATTGGATGTTGCCAGCGCCAGACCCCAGCCGTTCAGGTTATTGAAGCCGAAACTGATGAGGATGATGGCTGTTGCCGCCAGCACAACGCCTGTGACATCGATCTGCACGTCCGGCCGTCCGCGGTCGGGCCTGAGGCGGAAGCTCAAAACGAAAACAATGGCGGAGGCGGCGATCAGGATTCCGAACGCCGGACGCCAGCCGATATATGTGCCGAGGACGCCGCCAATGATGAATGCCAGCACGCCGGCAGCGGCCCGCGCCGAACCAAGCGCGCCCACGGCGGTTGCCTGTTGGCGCCCGGTATAATTCTCGGCGATCAGCGCCACCAGCGATGGCACGATCACGGCCCCTGCCGTGCCGCAAAGCGCCTGGGCCGTGATCATCAGGGGCGCGGTGGGGCTGAATGTCATCAATATCTGCGCGGCACAGAACAAGACGACGGCGGCGCGGAAGACCTGGGCGGCGCCGAACCGCTGGGCGAGTTTCGCGCCCAGCATCACGAAGCCGGCCACCAGCATGGAGTAGGCCACGATGCCGGTCGCCACCGTCGTCGGCGGGACGCCGAAGCTCTGCACCATGCCTCCCATCGCGACCGGCAGCGAAGCGACGTTGAAGGACATGATCATCTGGCCGAACGCAATGGCGATCATCGGCACCCATGACGCCTGCGCGTCTTCGCGGATGTCGCCGATTGAAATCGAGTGCGTTGCCATGGCGTCCTCCGGCTTGCTCGGTTCCGGATCGGTCGGGTCTTACGGCCCGTCCCAATCCCTTTGGCATCTGATTCATTCTTCCGGTTGCGACACGAACAGATCCATTCCCAGCCGCTGTGACAGGAATTTTGCGGCGAGCTGTCCCTTGACGCTGTTGCCTGCGGCGTCGAGCGGGGGCGCAAAGGTTCCGAAGCCGCCTTTACCCGGGGAAACGGCGACGATGCCGCCACCGATTCCGCTCTTTCCAGGCAAGCCGATGTCGTAAAGCCAATCGCCCGAAGTTTCGTACAGTCCGGCGGTGATCATCACCGCGAGCGCGTAATGACAGACCGCCGGATCGACCACGCGCTTTTTGGTGATCGGGTTGACGCCGCCGTCAGCCAGCGTCGCGCCCATGACCGCGAGGTCCCGCGCGCTGACGTTCAGCGAGCACTGCCTGGTGTAGAGGTCGGTCGCTTCCTTTGCGTCGCAGTAGATCCGATCAAAACTCTGCAGCAGGCGGGCAATGCTGCGGTTGCGGAAGTTGGTGTCCGACCCCGAGGCGTAGACCTCTGCATTCAGCGGCAGCTTTCGGCCCGCGAAACGCGACAGTCCGTCATGGATGAATTGCCATTTTTCATCCGCGGTCGTGCCCGGCGCAAGACTCGTCGTTGCGATGGCGCCCGCATTCACCATCGGGTTGGTCCGGCCGCCGCCGTGCTCGATGGCGGCGAGGGAGTTGAAAGCAAGGCCAGTGGCGTTTGCTCCGAGCTTGGCGCGCGCTTCTTCCGGTCCGATCGTCTCGCAGATCAGCGCGAACACGAACGGCTTCGACACGCTCATGATCGAGAATTCGTAGTCGGTGTCCCCGGCGGCATAGACGCGTCCGCTGGTGCCGACGACGCAGACCCCGAACAGATCACTGGGGATCCTGGCCAGCGCCGGATAGACTTGCGAGTTTTCGCCGTCGCTGTTCGATTTGAAGCGCCGCTGCGCTTCGGACACGAGTGCCTGAACCGTCTCTGGCTCTGGCAGATGCCCTGTCGAAACATATGGCCGCTCGGCTTGTTGCGTGATCGATGGCGAGTCCATGGGACTCCTCCTCAATCCTGTTTATACGATCCCGCTCGTGGGTGCCGGGACGTCGGCAACGTTGGCTGCTCATTGAGCAAGCGATCACGTGGGATCTTTTCAGCTCTTCTTATTCGGCCCGACAAACAAGCGCTCGTAAGTGCACGGAGTCAAGCATACAACCTGACGCAGTAGTTTGCGCATCGTGTGCTTCGTCATAAAAAGTTGTAGCAAATCCGCCCAACGCGATGGCACAAACTGCACATGCCGGGAACTAAGTCGCGCCACGTCCATGCCGGCGGCAGGCACCGAAGCCGCTAGTTTCCCTTCGGCCCGGCTGGGCCCATAGGTCCTGCGGGGCCTGGAGGACCTGCCGGACCGGGCGGCCCAGCAGGTCCGGGAAGGCCGCAGTTCTGTATCACCACGTCTCTCGTATCCGGCCCGGACGTGATCTTCACGATACAAGTAGAGGGGAATTCTGCTCCGATCCACCTGAAACCACCCGTCGATGTGCTCTCCACCTGCACCGTTTTAGTTGGGTTGATTTTGATCTCCACATTGGGTTCGCGCGGTCGCCTGACCCGTCCGGCGACAACCAACTCGCCTCGCGATATGGTGGCGGTCGTGATCAAGATTTCCGCCTGGGCATTTCCGCTCAACGTGACCAGACAAGCGGTCGAAGCAACTGCCGTGCCGATAAGCTTTGTGCGCATAGCAAGTCTCCCTTGCCGTTTGTAATGCGGGACTTGATCACTAGCGCTCAATGTTAGCGGTGCTATCGAATGGAAGGGTTTGCGGCTTGTGTGCTTTGCTACAAAAGTTTGTGACAAATTACGGGATCCGGTGGCGCTAACTGCATATTCGTCGAAACTTAGAATGTGTGTCGCGAGGCGGAGGAGCGGCGCCGGGGGAGCGGATGCGCGTTGGTATTCCGTCGAGAGGCTGGTAGCGTCGGTTAAGCAGCAGGCACTCCTATCGCGGATGCAAGATGCGCGCTCCGATCATGACGCGGCTGACCGCGGAACCTGATTCAACTCCTTCTCAGGACGGCTCGCTGGTCGATCCGCGCCAGGGCGATATCGAGGACGACGCCTCCAGTCCTGGACAGAGATCGCTGCTTGCGATCGCCGGCAGTCTGCTGGTTGAAATCAGTCTGCCGAAACTGCTGTTCGCCTGGACCGTCTCGCTGCTGTTACCGGCGGTGCTGCTCGGTCTCGCGCCGCTGATCGCGACGGCCTGGTTCTCATCCTTATCCGAACACGTTCTGGAACTGACCGGGATAGGCGCTGCGCTGGTGCTCGTCACGGTCATCGCGCTCGGATGGTTCGGATGGCAGCCGCTGTTTCGGGCCGCTGAGACAAATTTCTGGTCGCTCAATGCGCTCGCCGTCCAGCCCGGTTACGCGTTTGGCCGCGAAGCGCTGCGGCATCTGGCGGAGCTGGTGTTCGGCAGGAACGCCGACGCGGCGGGGCGGGCACGGCTGCGTGCGGCGAGCTCCGCCGGCGCCGGCATTATGCTCTGCCTATGTGCGGCGGCAGTCGCGATTCTCGTTTGGCCTTTCTCGCGGTGGATCGGTTCGGTGTCCGACCTTGTGCTTCTGCACCGCCTGATCGTTCCGACGTTGGCCAATGCGGTCATATTGGTATCGGGTTATCTCGCATTCGCGTCGCTGGTCTGGGGCTTTGCGGATGCCAGCATGGATCAGCCGCTGGATCTTCCCGGATTCGACGACGCGCCGTCCGGTTGCCGGACCTGGCGTGTCGCGCATCTGTCGGACCTTCACGTGATCGGCGAGCGATATGGTTTCCGCATCGAGAGCGGACGTGGCGGCCCGCGTGGTAACCAGCGCCTTGCGCGGCTGATGGTCCGTCTTGCGGCGATCCACGCCGCTGACCCGCTCGACCTCATCCTTGTGACCGGAGACATGACCGACGCCGGCCGCGCTACGGAATGGGCCGAATTCCTCGACGCGGTGGCGCAGCATCGTGAACTCGCGGCTCTCATGGTCATGCTGCCCGGCAATCACGATGTGAACATCGTCGACCGCGCCAATCCGGCCCGGCTCGATTTGCCGTTCAGCCCCGGCAAGCGGCTGCGACAGATGCGAACGTTGTCGGCAATCGCAGCGGTGCAGGGGGAGCGCGTGCATGTCGTCGACGACGCGGGAAAGCCGGCAGCCACCCTCAACGAGGCGCTGGCGTCGCATCGAAAGCGGATCGCCGCCTTTGCCGAACGCGGTGGCTTGCGCCGCGCCGCCGGACTGGTCGGGCTGTTCGACGACCTGTTTCCGATGCTGTTGCCACCCGATCGGGAAGACGGATTGGGCGTCCTGATCTTGAACTCCAACGCCGATACGCATTTTTCCTTCACCAATGCGCTCGGTTTGGTTTCCGTAGAACAGATGCACCGGCTCGCGGCGGCGCTGGGTCGTTTTCCCCGTGCGCAATGGATCGTCGCGCTGCATCATCATCTGATAGAATATCCGATGCCGGTTACGAATTTTTCCGAACGCATTGGAACCGCGCTGGTCAATGGCAGCTGGTTCGTTCGCAAACTCAGGCCTTTCGCGAAGCGGGCCGTGGTCATGCACGGCCATCGTCACATCGACTGGATCGGCGCGTGCGGCACGCTGAAGATCATCTCTGCACCGTCGCCTGTCATGGGCGGCCCTGACGCCAAATCGACGCATTTTCTGATCCATACGCTGGCCGCTGGTGCAAGCGGGCAGCTCTGTCTGCTCCCGCCGCAGCGCGTCGAGATCGCCGGCGAGACCGGCGATTAGCTTTTTTCGACACTTAATTGCTTCGATCCGCCGAGCAGATCGGCTATCCAGCGGCTTGACGGATGCTGGGCGCAGAAGGTGAGGATCGCGAGTGCGATCGGCACGCCGATAAAGGTTCCGAACAGGCCCCACTGAAAAGTCCAGAAAAAGATCGCGAACAACACCACCAAAGGCGATATCGCAAGCATGCTGCCGGCAACGCGCGGCTCGACATAGCTGCCGACCACGAACTGGATGATGTTGAGGTACGCGAAGAGGGCAAGAACGGCTTGCCAGCTCTCAAATTGAGTCATCGCCAGCAAAGTGGGAAACAGCGTTGCGATGAAGGGCCCGATAAAGGGGATGTAGTTCAGCGCGAAGGCGATCACGCCCCACTCCAGCGCGAACGGCAATCCGGTGATCCAGGCGAACACACCCACGAGCAGGCCGGTGATGGCGCTCATCTGCGTCCGAACCAGGAGGTATTTACGGAATTTGGCCGCGGTCGCCGCACTGCCGTCCAGCAGCACGCGCGCAACCTCGGGCTTGCCGAGCGTCTCGATCCTCCGTCTTGCATCCTCTACTTCCAGAAGTCCCAGCACGACATAGACAAGTGCGATCACCCAGAAGCTGAGTGTGGTATTGACGCGGCCGGTGACGAACTGCGTTGTGCGCATCAGCCACGTGACGTTGAAATGCTCGGCCCACAAGCCGGCGACGGAGACGCCATGGCCGTCGAGCCACGTCACCATGGCGCCATAAAGCGCCTGATAGCGCACCGTATCGGCCATGAGTGATCGTCCCACCCGCCCAAAGCCCCAGGCCGCGAGCGAGGCGAACGCGAGACAGACTGCGATCGTGACGACGATAGTGAGCGCCAATGCCAGCAGTTTCGGCATTTTCGCCTGCAGCCGGCTCTGCAGCGGCCAGACGATCGCGATGATGAAAAGCGCCAGCGCCAAAGGCGCGAACACTGCGCTTGCCTGCCTGACAGCAGCTGCCAGCAGCACCACTGCAATGATTCCGACCGCGAACTTCATGCGACGCCTGCTAGGCTCATTACCGGCGGGCAACTAGTAGCGAATTTCAGAGCAGGCATCCAATCCCAATTACCAAGGGGTGGCATGCACCGGGCAAGTGAAACGACGGCCTTGAATCCGGATCGCGAAGGCTAGATCCGGGCGAAGATGACATGGGCCTGGATCTTGGCCGATATCTCGCCGCTGCCATGCTTGACGGCAATGACAGAGGCCGCATGGTCGGTTGCGGCTTCCAGCCGGTCCGGACCTCGCGCTTCGATCTCGTTGCGCAGCGGGGTTCCCTGGCAATAGGCCAGCGCAACATGGCGGGCGGACGGGGCGCGGCTTTGCGCCGCCCTTGTCTCGATCGCCACATTCGTAAAGCCCGCCTTCGCCAGATCGCTGCGGATCAGCGCGGTGTCGTGATAGCCGTGGGGCGTTCGGGCCATGAAGCGGGGAGGGTCGTTTGGAAAGAACGTCGCGAGGGCGTCGGTGACGTCGCTCGCGAAGACGTTCTCTTCGATGCGATCCCAGGCGTTGAAGAGGAAACAGCCGCCGGGCCTCAGAACCCGGCGGGCTTCGCGGTAGCCGGACGGGCGATCGGGAAGAAACATGACGCCGAACTGGCAGCAGACGAGATCGAACGCGGCGTCCTCGAACGGCAGCGCCTGCGCATCCGCCTTTTGCCAGATGATGCGGCTGTCCGCGCCTTGTCTTGATTTCGCATATTCCAGCATCGGCTGATTGAGGTCGGTGACGACGTACCTGGCATCGGGCGACAGCAGTGGCGCCAGCGCGCGCGTGACCACGCCGCTGCCGGCAGCGGTTTCCAGCACGGACTTCGGCGCCAATGCGCTTGCGCGCCGTGAAATGTCCTGCGCGTAGCTCTCGAAGATCAACGGAACCATATGGCGATCATAGTTTTCCGGAATCGAGCCTGCGAACAGCTTGTCGGTTTCCGACATCGCGGTCTCCTGCGTTGCGCATGGTGGTTTTGCTTGCAGTCTTGTCTCGCGGCCCTATAGATTTTGGCAGCTCTAAAGAAAAAAGAAAACATTCTGGGAGGCGGAAATTGCGCGCCATTTGCTCCGGCAGGTTGAAATTCGCTTTCCCAGTGCTCTTGTGCATTGCGCTATGCGCCGCAAGTCCCGCCGCCGCGCAGAAGAAGGGCGGCACGCTCCGGCTCTATCACAACGACAATCCGCCCTCGACGTCACTGCTTGAAGAGGCGACCATCGCCTCGGTGCTGCCGTTTGCGGCGGTGTTCAACAATCTGGTCGTGTTCGATCCGGCCAAGCCGCACGAGAGCATGGAGACCGTGATCCCTGATCTGGCCGAAAGCTGGTCCTGGGACGCCACCAACACAAAACTGACCTTCAGGCTGCGGCAGGGCGTGAAGTGGCACGACGGCCAACCTTTCACGGCGAAAGACGTGCAGTGCACATGGCGAATGCTGATCGGCAAAACCGAGACGCAGGATTTCAGGCGCAACCCGCGCAAGGTCTGGTACACCAAGCTGCAGGACGTCAGCATCAATGGCGACCATGAGGCGACGTTCGAATTGAGCGAGCCGCAGCCGAGCCTGCCGGTGCTGCTGGCGAGCGCGTTTTCAGCCGTCTATCCCTGTCACGTGCCGCAGGCGGTGATGCGAAGCAAGCCCATCGGCACCGGACCGTTCAAGTTCGTCGAGTTCAAGCGCGGCGAGTCCATGCACGTCGTGCGCAATCCGGATTACTTCAAGAAGGACCGGCCCTATCTCGACGAGATCACGGTGCGGACGATCGACAACCGCGCCACGCGGATGCTGGCCTTCTCGACCGGCGACTACGACATCACCTTTCCCTCCGACGTCAGCGTTCCCCTGCTGAAGGACATCAAGGCGCGGGCACCGAACGCGATCTGCGAGATGACCGGCACCGGTACGCAGATCAATCTGCTGGTCAATCGTGTCAACCCGCCGTTCGACAATCCCGACATCCGCAAGGCGATGTCGCTGGCGCTCGATCGCAAGGCCTTCAATACCATCCTGATGGAAGGCAACGCGCGGCTCGGCGGCGCGATGCTGGCAAAGCCCGAGGGCGAATGGGGCATGTCGCCGGAAATGGTGTCGTCGCTGATGGGTTACGGCCCTGACATCGCCAGGAACGTCGCGGAAGCGCAGGCGATCATGCAGAAGCTCGGCTACAGCGACGCCAAGCCGCTGCCGATCAAGATCCAGACCCGGAACCTGCCGACCTACCGCGACCCCGCGGTGATTCTCGCCGACCAGCTCAAGAAGATTTACATAACAGGCGAACTCGACATCCTCGATACGCCGCGATGGTATGCGCGGCTGGCGAAGAAGGATTTTACGATCGGATTGAACGTCACCGGCGTCAGCGTCGACGATCCCGACGGCAACATCGTCGAGAACTATTCATGCAAGTCCGAACGCAACTATACCCAGTACTGCAACGCCGAAGTCGACAAGCTGCTGGCGGCGCAATCGCGCGAACTCGACAAGGAGAAGCGCAGGAAGATCGTCTGGGATATCGAGCGCATCCTGGTCGACGACGCCGCGCGCCCGATCATCCTGCACTCATCGGCCGGCAATTGCTGGCAGCCGCATGTGAAGAACTTCAAGCCGCACGACAACAGCCAGTACAACAATCTGCGGTTTGAGGATGTGTGGCTGGATAAATAAAATATCCGGGGCGGGGACTATCCACGTCATTGCGAGCGAAGCGAAGCAATCCATCGTGCGGCAAAGCAAGTATGGATTGCTTCGTCGCAAGCGCTCCTTGCGCAAACGCTTCGCGTTTGTCGCAGGCAATGACGGTGAGGGCGTCGTTCCCTACGACTGGCTCTGCCATTGCCCTGATCGCCCGGCCTGCTCGACCTTGACCGCGACCGTCAGCGTCTCGTTGCCGCCGCCATAGCGGGTGCCGCGGACGGGGGCCGCTCCGAGATAATCGAGGCCGATCGCAATGCGGGCGTGGGCATCTGTGGTGCAGATGCCGTTGGCGGCGTCGAAGCCGACCCAGCCCAGATCAGGCACGAAGGCTTCCGCCCAGGCATGGCCGGCCTGCTGGTTGACGGTGCCGTCGGAGCGCAGGAAATGCCCGGAGACAAACCGTGCCGGCACGCCGCCCGAACGCGCGCAGGCGATGAAGATATGCGCGTAGTCCTGGCACACGCCGCGCTTGAGCGCGAAGGCTTCCGCCGCCGAGGTGCCGCTGTTGGTCGGGTCCTCGTCGAACGTCATGTGCTCGTTGATCTGCACCATCAGCGCATGCAGGAAGCCGAGCACGTCGTCGCCGGATTCCGAACGCATCTCGCGGGCAAAGGTCGCCATCGCCGGATTGACTTCGGTGAGCGACGTCGAGCGCAGGAACAGGCTCGGCGGGAAACGTTCGTCGGTGCCGCGCAGTACGCCGCCGGTGTCGTGGGTCTCGATCAGGCCCTCGACATTGATGGTGAGGTCGGCAAGCGGCCCGTGGGTCAGCACATGCGTGACGTTGCCGAACGCGTCCTGGTGCATGTCGAGCCGGGAATCGGTGGAAACGTCTATCTGCCACTCGGCGACATACTGCCCGTCATGGCTGCCCGGCGTCATCCGCAGGATCTGGATCACGCCCGAGGCCGGGGGCTCGTAGCGATAGCTGGTGGTATGGGCAATTCGCAGGCGCATGGTCGTACCGAAAACGTCGCTGGAGTGTTTGCTCGTTATGGCCGGGCTTGACCCGGCCATCCATCTTCTCAAGAGGACCATCAATTCCTGATGGATGCCCGGGTCAAGCCCGGGCATGACGAACAATGTATCAAATCAGATACTGCTTCGTGATGATCTCACCCAGCCGAGCGTTATCCGCAATGAATTCCTGGATGAATTCATGGACGCCATGCTGGAAGATATCGTCCATATGGCTGTGTTCAAGCCGGTTGCGGACGCCGCGGGCGTGGCGCTGGGAGGCGCCCTGGCGGCCATAGGCGACGCCGATCTGGTCGAGGTTCCGCACCAGGTTGCTGTAGCAGCTCGCCAGCGAGCGCGGCAGCGTATCGTTGAGGATCAGCAAGTCAGCGATCAGCCAGGGTTTCAGCGTTTCGCGGTAGACCCAGTGATAGGCCGTCAGTGCCGACACCGAGCGCAGGATCGAGGTCCACTGATAGTAGTCGAGCGGCCCGCCGACATGTTCCTCCTCGGGCAGCAGCACGTGATATTTCACGTCGAGAATGCGGGCGGTGTTGTCGGCGCGCTCCAGATGCAGCCCGAGCCGCGAGAACCAGTAGGCGTCGTTGCGCAGCATGGTCCGGTAGGCCGAGCCGTCGAAGCGGAGCGATGTCTCCTGCACGAAGCGGAGGAATTTTGCGAGTTCCTCGCGGCTCGACGTGCCTTTGCCCCACACCTCCTGCAGCTCGATCCAGGCCGAATTGATGGTGTCCCACATCTCGCTCGTCAGCGCGGTGCGTACCGAGCGGGAGTTAAGCCGCGCTGCCTCGATGCAGTTCTTGATCGAGGAGGGGTTCGATGGTGAGAACGCCAGATATTCGACGACGTTCTGCTCGTTGGCTTCCTGATACGCCTCATAGAAGCTGGCGCTGACGCCGGCGGTTAGAAGCGCGGAATCCCATTCATTGGTCTTGCCGATATAGGCGGCCGGAAGGGCGGTGACGCGCAAGGTCGCGTCGATGGTGCGCGCGAGATATTCCGCGCGCTCGACATAGCGGGCCAGCCAGTACAGGTTTTCGGCGGTGCGCGACAGCATCTCTATTCGTCCAGAATCCAGGTGTCCTTGGTGCCGCCGCCTTGGCTCGAATTGACCACGAGCGAGCCTTCCTTCAGCGCCACGCGGGTCAGCCCGCCCGGCACGATGGTGACGTGATCGCGCCCGGTCAGCACGAACGGCCGGAGGTCGACATGGCGCGGCGCGAGCCCCGACGCCGTGCAGGTCGGGCAGGTCGACAGCGCCAGTGTTGGCTGGGCGATAAAACCCTCCGGCTCACGCTTGAGCTTGTCGCGGAACGCCTCGATGGTCGCCTTGGTGGCGGCGGGGCCGATCAGCATGCCGTAGCCGCCGGAGCCGTGCACTTCCTTGACCACGAGATCCCCGAGATTGTCGAGCACATAGGCGAGGTCCTTGGGCTCGCGGCAGCGCCAGGTCGGCACGTTCTTCAGGATCGGCTCTTCACCGAGATAGAATTTTACGATGTCCGGCATGTAGGAATAGACCGCCTTGTCGTCGGCGATGCCGGTGCCGACCGCGTTGGCCAGCGTGACGTTGCCGGCCGCATAGGCCGACATCAGCCCGGGCACGCCGAGCGCGGAATCCGGGCGGAAGGTCAGGGGATCGAGAAAGTCGTCGTCGACACGGCGATAGATCACGTCGACGCGTTTGAGGCCTTCGGTGGTGCGCATGAACACTTCGTCGTTCTTGACGATGAGGTCGCGGCCCTCGACCAGTTCGATGCCGAGCTTGTCGGCCAGGAACGAGTGCTCGTAATAGGCCGAGTTGTAGACGCCAGGCGTCATCAGCGCGACGACAGGCTCCGCGGAAGCGGAGAGCGGCGCCACCGAGCGCAGCGCCGACAGCAGCTCGTCGGGATATTTTTCCACCGGCGCGACGCGGTGGCGGGCGAACAGGTCCGGAAACAGCCGCATCATGATTTCGCGGTTTTCCAGCATGTAGGACACGCCGGACGGGGTGCGCGCGTTGTCTTCCAGCACGATAAAATTGTCGGCGTCGACCCGGACGATGTCGATCCCGGCGATATGGACGTAAACGTCGTGCGGGACGTCCTGGCCGTTCATCTCGGGGCGGAAGACCGGGTTCTGGAAGATCAGGTCGTCGGGGATGATATTGGCGCGGAGGATGTCGCGGCCGTGATAGATGTCGCGCAGGAACATGTTGAGCGCGCGGACCCGCTGCTTGAGGCCCGTTTCCAGCACCGTCCATTCCTTGGCCGACATGATCCTTGGGATCACGTCGAAGGGGATCAGCCGCTCCTGGGCTTCGGCGTCGCCATAAACGGCAAAGGTGATGCCGATCCGGCGGAACAGCAGCTCCGCTTCCTGGCGGCGATATTCAAGGGCGTCCGGAGGGGTCTCCTTCAACCACCGGGAGAGTTCCTGGTAGGCGGGGCGGAGGTCCCCGCCGGGACCGTTCATTTCATCAAACGCGACTGCCATAAATCCTGACTATCTCTCGAAGCCATGCGACACAGTGCATGACTTCACGGGATGGTAGCAAGGGCCGGGCCAGCGCGATATGCATGGGCTGGGGCATTTGGTATGGGGTTGTTTCCCCGTGCTGCCTGAAAAACCGGCTGCCGGGTGCTTATTTCGGCAGCAAAGCCCCGTGACTTCAATGCGTTGGATGCGCAAGGTCAGGGGATAAGACGAGGATTGGAAATGAGTGAGATCGTCACAGCGGGTATTCTGGTCATTGGTGACGAGATCCTGTCCGGCCGGACCAAGGACAAGAACATCGGCTTTATCGCCGAGTACCTGACCAATATCGGGATCGACCTCAAGGAAGTCCGCGTCGTTGCCGACGAGGAGGCCGACATCATCGCCGCCCTTGATGCACTGCGAAAGCGCTACGATTACGTCTTCACCACCGGTGGCATCGGGCCGACCCATGACGACATCACCGCCGACAGCGTCGCCAAGGCGTTCGGCGTCGGCATCGATCATCACCCCGAGGTGGTGGCCCGATTCCGCGAGCGCTGGACCGAGCAGGATCTGAACGAGGCGCGCTTGCGCATGGCCCGCGTCCCCGACGGCGCCGAACTGATCCAGAGCGCGACCATCCTGGCGCCCGGGTTCAAGCTCGGCAACGTCATCGTGATGGCCGGCATTCCCACGATCATGCAGGCGATGATGGACATCGTCGCGCCGAAGCTGAAATCGGGCGTGCGGATGCTGTCGGATTCGGTCCGGGCGAATGCGCGGGAAGGCGACATCGGCGGCCCCTTGCGGGAGATCGCCAACGCCCACCCGGACACCATCATCGGCAGCTATCCGTTCCAGGACGAAGACAAGAAGCCGAACACCAATCTGGTGGTCCGCTCGCGCGATCCGGAAAAACTCGCCGCCGCGATGGCTGCGGTGAAGGAGATGCTGGCGGGTTTGAATACGCCGCGATAGCACCGATGATTTCGACCAGGCCGATCCGCGCCGACGATCTGGAACTGGTGTGCCGGCACCGCGAACAGATGTTTCGCGAATCCGACGCGCCGGGCAGGACCGAAGCGATTTTGGAGAGTCAGACCGCGCATTTTCGACCCTGGCTGGCCAAGCACCTCGGCGACGGATCGTATTTCGGCTATATCGTCGAGGAGCACGGCGAGCCCATCGCGGGAATCGGGCTGATGGTTATCGAGTGGCCGCCGGGCCCCTCCCATCCGACGCTGGACAAGCGCGGCTATGTGCTCAACGTGTTTGTCGAGCCGTCGCATCGCAAACAAGGAATTGCCAAGGCGCTGATGGACCGGGCGGATCAGGAATTCGTCAGGCGAGGCGTGGCTTTCGCGATATTGCACGCCACCAGGATGGGACGGCCGCTGTACGCGCAACTGGGCTGGTCGGCGACCAGCGAGATGGCAAAGTCGCTATAGTTGAGGAGATCAAAGGTGGACGATCGTTTTGGAGCGAAGTCATGAGTGAAAAAGTCACTCCGCCGCCGGCGAGGGCCTTTCCGGTGTCGTGGGATCAGTTTCACCGGGATTGCAGGGCGCTGACCTGGCGGCTCAACGAGGTCGGGCCGTTTCATGCCATCATTGCGATTACCCGGGGCGGCCTGGTGCCGGCCGCGATCGTTGCGCGCGAACTCGGCATCCGCATCATCGATACCGTCTGCATTGCAAGCTACGACCACACCAGACAGGGCGACCTGAAAGCCCTCAAGGGCGTTTCGGCCGACGTGGCCAAACTCGGCGGCGGTACCGGCAAGGGGCTGTTGATCGTCGACGACCTCGTCGATACCGGCAAGACCGGGCGGCTGGTGCGTTCGATGATGCCGGAGGCGCATTTCGCGGCTGTTTACGCCAAGCCACAGGGCAAGCCGCTGGTCGATACCTTCATTACCGAAGTGTCGCAGGACACCTGGATTCACTTTCCCTGGGACACCGCGCTGTCGTTCCAGCCGCCGATCCGCGACGGCGCGTAGTAGGGAGCGAATAGCGAATGGCGAGTAGCGAATAGGGACATACCATTCGCCATTCGCTATTCGCCATTCGCGGTCGCAATGCCGCTGCAAAACCGCGTCACGCCCTCAGGCGACATCATCGCCGATCCGCACCGCGGCCTGTTCACCGGCAATCGGGGCATCATCCATGATCCCCTGACGAAGACGCTGCTGAACAAGCGCTGGGCGAGCCCGGCGTGGATCACCTGTGTCTGCGAGTTCAGGGGATGGCGGCGCCAGGTGATGGGGGCGCGCAGCTGGACCGAACTGTTCTTCCTCGATGAAGCGACCGCGTTCGCGGCCGGCCACCGTCCCTGCTTCTTCTGCCGCCGCGACGACGCCAACCGGTTTCGTGCGGCGTGGCAAGAGGGCAATGGCGTCGCCAACGTCCTCGCGCGCGATATCGATGCCGTGCTGCATCGGGAGCGGCTGGAGAAAGGCAAGAAGCGGCTGCACGCGCTGCCGATGCCGGTTGAGAAGCTGCCTGATGGGGCGATGGTGCAGGCGGGGGCGGAGAGTTTTCTGGTCCTGCAAGGCAGGGCGCTGCAATGGTCGATGGCAGGATATCGACAGGCGGGCCATGCGATCGAGGACGCGATGCTGCTGACGCCGCCGTCGACGCTGCGTGCGATGGGTGCCGGATATCGGTCGGTGCTGCATCCAAGCGCGGGTGAATTGAAGGATTGAACCGGACTCTATTCTTCGTCATGCCCGGCCTTGTGCCGGGCATCCACGCCTTACTTTGCTCATCGAAGAAAGACATGGATGGCCGGGTCAAGCCCGGCCATGACGGTGGTTGGGAGCGCTGCTCACCCCAATTGCTGCCGCGCCAGTTTCGCTCCGGCCCCGAGCGCCGCCAGCTTCGCCTCCGCGATATCCCGGCGCATCGGCGCCATGCCGCAATTGGTGGTCGCGACGATGTTGGCCTTCGGCACGAATTTCGACACCGCGTCGATCACCTTGACAACGTCTTCGGCGGTCTCGACCGTGTCGCTGGCGACATCGATCACGCCGGCCTGGACGATCTTGCCGGAGAGCAGCGCCAGCAAGTCGAGCGGCACCTTGGAATTGCGGCATTCGATCGCGACCTGCTGGATCGAGCTTTTGGCGATCGCCGGGAAAATCTCCTCGTACTGTCGCCACTCCTTGCCCAGGGTTTCCTTCCAGTCGGTGTTGGCCTTGATGCCGTAGCCGTAGCAGATGTGCACGGCGGTGGCGCAGGTCAGTCCCTCAGCGGCGCGCTCCAGCGCCTTGATCCCCCAGTCGGAAACCTCGTCCATGAACACGTTGAAGGCGGGTTCGTCGAACTGGATGATGTCGACGCCGTCGGCCTGCAACGCCTTGGCTTCCTCGTTCAACAGTTCGGCAAAGGCGAACGCCATCTTGACGCGGTCGCCATAATGGCCGTCGGCCACCGTGTCGATGATGGTCATCGGGCCGGGCAACGTGAATTTCAGCTTGTGTTTGGTGTGGGCGCGGGCGACGCGGGCCTCATCGGCGTGGACGCGGCCCCTCAGCGTCAGCGGCGCCACCACCTGCGGCACCATCGCCTTGTAGCGGTCCTTGCGGATGCCCATCTCGACCTTGTGGGCGAAATCGATGCCGTCGACCTTTTCCAGAAAGCCGTGGACGAAATGCTGGCGGGCCTGCTCGCCCTCGGTGACGATATCGACGCCGCAATCCTCCTGCAGTTTTACCGCCAGCATGGTGGCGTCGCGCTTGGCGCGGGTGAGCTCGTCGCCCTTGGATTTCCAGGGTGCCCACAGCGTGTTGGGCTCGGCCAGCCATTCCGGCTTCGGCAGTGAGCCTGCGATCGTCGTTGGAAACAGCATGGGAGCCTCCCGGGTGGTTCTGATTGAGCGCCTGTCTGCCATGTCTTATGATCGCCGTACAGAACAACAAAGTCGTTCTCGCCGGGAATAATCCGGCAGGTCCGGCAGCTGGGGAAACCATGATCGACCTGCATTACGCGCCGACGCCCAATGGCTGGAAAATCTCGATCATGCTGGAGGAACTCGGGCTCCCCTATACCGTGATCCCGGTCAACATCCGCGCCGGCGAGCAATTCAAGCCGGAGTTCCTCGCGATCAGTCCCAACAACCGCATTCCGGCCATCGTCGACCATGCGCCGGCCGATGGCGGCGCGCCGTTCTCCGTGTTCGAGACCGGCGCGATCCTGATTTATCTGGCGGAAAAGACCGGCCGCTTCTTGCCCACAGACGCGCGCGGCCGCTCCCACGCGGTGCAGTGGGTGATGTGGCAGATGAGTGGGCTCGGGCCGATGCTCGGCCAGCACGGCCATTTCGCGCTCTATGCGCAGGAAAAGATCCCATACGCGATCGAGCGCTACCGGGATGAGGCGGCGCGGCTGTACCGGGTACTCGATACGCAATTGGGCAAGACCGGGGCCTATATCGCGGGCGATTATTCGATCGCCGACATCGCCTGCTTTCCCTGGACCATGACCCACAAGGCACAGGGCTTTACGCTCGACGATTATCCGAACATCAAGCGCTGGTAC
This sequence comes from Bradyrhizobium sp. AUGA SZCCT0160, assembly GCF_018130105.1. Lineage (NCBI taxonomy): Bacteria > Pseudomonadati > Pseudomonadota > Alphaproteobacteria > Hyphomicrobiales > Nitrobacteraceae > Bradyrhizobium > Bradyrhizobium sp. AUGA SZCCT0160. The sequence goes on along the minus strand of NZ_JAFCMD010000019.1, from coordinate 44,735 downwards.
GCCGTCGTACGGGCCCGGCCGCAGGTGCAGGCGGGATTGGCGATCGGCAAGTTCGTGAAAGAACCGTTCGACGAGGAAGCGCGGAAGAACATGTTCGGCCAGAAGGCGAAGGAGATGGTTGGACGGAAGTAGGTAACGTCATCCCCGCGTAACGGCTTCGCCGTTATCGCTGGAGGTGCGAGCCCTTGCGAGCCTCGAAGGATGCGAAGGCACGGGCCCTCCACCCTTCGAGGCCGCCGCTGCGCGACGGCACCTCAGGGTGACGGGAATGCATAACGCGGCAAACACGATAAATAATAAGGAAACGCCATGATCGAATTTTTCTTCGACTGCTCCAGTCCCTGGACCTATCTCGCCTTCCACAACATCCAGCCACTTGCAAAAGAGCTCGGTGTCGAGATTTCGTGGCGGCCGATCCTGGTCGGCGGCATCTTCAACACGGTCAATCCCAGCGTTTACGCCCAGCGCGAGACGCCGGTGCCGCTGAAGGCGCGCTACATGAAAAAGGACCTTGCCGACTGGGCGCGCTCCGCGGGGCTTGCGATCAAGATGCCGCCGACGGTGTTTCCGGTGAACAGCGTCAAGGCGATGCGCGGCTGCATCTGGCTGGGCAACGAATCTGAAAAGCACATGGTGCCGTTCGCGCGCGCCGTGTTCGAGACCTATTGGGGCGGCGACAAGGATATTTCGCAGGACTCGGTATTGACGGAAGTCTGCAAGAGCGTCGGCGTCGACCACGTCAAGTTCTTTGCCGGCATTGGTGAGCAGGCAATCAAGGACCAGCTCAAGACCAACACCGACGAAGTAATGGCGCGCGGCGGCTTTGGTTCGCCGACCATCTTCGTCGGCAAGTCAGACATGTACTTTGGCAACGACCGCATGCCGCTGATCCGCGAAGCCGTGCTGCGGCTGCAAGAGAAGGCTGCCTGATGCCGAAAGCCGTCGTCTGCCGCGAGCTGGGTCCGCCCGAGGGCCTGCGCCTGGAAACGTTTGAAAGCGCGCGTCTCGTGCCAGGGCAGGTGCGTGTCGCGATCCGCGCCGCCGGGATCAATTTTCCTGATATCCTGATGGCGGCGGGTCAATACCAGCTCAAGCCGCCATTGCCGTTCACGCCCGGCGTTGAAGCCGCCGGCGATGTCGTCGAGGTGAATGATGCAACGGGTGTCAAGGTCGGTGACAAGGTGATCGTGAAGATGCGCCATGGCGCTTATTGCGACGAGGCCGTAACCACGCCTGCCCACCTGGTGCGGTTACCTTCGACCTTCGACTATGCGGAGGGCGCGACGTTCCTGGCCGGTCACGGCACCGCCTATCATGCGCTGATCGATCGCGGGCAGGTGCAGCCGGGTGAAGTGCTGCTCGTGCATGGTGCCGGTGGCGGCGTGGGACTAGCGGCGGTCGAGATCGGCAAGATGTTGGGGGCCACCGTGATCGCGACCGCGTCGAGTGACGAAAAACTTGCGATCGCCAAAGCGCGGGGCGCCGATTATCTGGTGCGCTACGACCAGGAGCCGTTTCGCGACGCGGTCAAGCGCATCACCGACGGGCGCGGCGCGGATGTCGTGTTTGACCCCGTCGGCGGCGAGGTGTTCGAGAACTCGATGCGCTGCATCAACTGGGGCGCCCGGCTCTTGATCATCGGCTTTACCGGCGGCATCGGTCTTGCAAAGACCAATCTGTTGATGATCAAGGGCGCCAGCGTGCTCGGTGTGCGCGCCGGTGAAGCGGTGCGGAAAAATCCTGTTCTCGGCGAGGTCAGGATCAAGGCGCTCACGGAGTGGGCGGAAGCCGGAAAAATCCGCCCCAACATTTCGCACCGGCTGCCGCTGGAAGACTACGCGCGCGCGATGCGGCTGTTGATCGACCGCAAGGCGATCGGCCGCGTGGCGCTGACGATGGGGTGATTACGTCGTCCCGGCCTTGAGCCGGGACCCATACCGCGTGATGTAGCGAGGAAGCAAAGTGGTAGACGCTCTTCGCAAAACCAAAGCCGGTGGCTATGGGTCCCGGCTCAAGGCCGGGACGACGCGAGGAGAGTTGGCTCCTTCTCATCCGCTCTCTTGCCTGTCGAACCTTCCATCCCTCAGAAACGCAATCGTCTGCGCAATCGCCACACGATTCCCCGGCAGCCAAGGATGCGCCGTGGCGATCACAACATGATCCGCCATCCCGTCAAGCTTGGTGTTCTCCACCGATACCCTGCCGTCATGCGGCTTCGGCAGGAACAATGAGGATGTCGGATCGATCGACTTGTTTCCCGCGATGATGCCGACGGGATAATCGACCGGCGGAAACAATGCGCCGGTTGCGGCATCGCGCCGGCTCACGAGTTGCTCGCCGGCGGGTCCAAACCAGGCGCGGTAGAGCGATACGTTCTTCAGGCGATCGGGGATCTCGCTGCCGCCATTGGGCGTGCCGAGCATCACCACGCGGCCGAGGCGCCCCGGCCGGTATCTGGAAAGGTAGACGCGGGCCAGCAGGCCGCCCATCGAATGGCCGACGAAATGAAGTTGGCCTGCGATCCCAGCGGCTAAGTGTGTGACGGCGGGATGGATGTGCTCAGCCAGCGCTTCCAGCGCGTGATGGCGGCTGGGATAGTCGATGTTCAGCGTGGCGAAATCGGCGGCCTCGAGCGCGGTCTGCATTTTACGGAATGACAGGGCCGTCCTGCTGATGCCATGCAACAGGACGACGCAGTCTTGAACATCCGTCATTTCGCGATCCGTCATTCCGGGATGGTCCGAAGGACCAGACCCGGAATCTCGCGATCCCGGGTTCGCTTCGCGCCCCGGGATGACGGCTTCGCCGTCACTTATACTCCCGCTCGTCCCACCACGGGTAATAGTCGGGCATATCAGATGAAACCTTGTTCTTGAATTGCGCCGGGCGCTTTTCCAGGAACGAGACCACGCCTTCCCTGACATCGTCCGAACGGCCGCGGGCGTAGATGCCGCGGCTGTCGATCTTGTGGGCTTCCATCGGATCGTCGGCACCCATCATGCGCCACATCATCTGGCGGATCAGCGCCACCGAGACCGGCGCGGTCTTGGCGGCGATTTCCTTGGCGAGTGCGCGGGCGGTCGGCAGCAGATCGTCCGGCGGCACCACCTTGCTGACGAGGCGGCCGGCGAGGGCCTCCTGCGCCGGGAAGACGCGGCCGGTGTAGCACCACTCCAGTGCCTGGGCGATGCCGACGAGGCGCGGCAGGAACCAGCTCGAGGCGGCCTCCGGCACGATGCCGCGCTGGGAGAACACAAAACCGAAGCGCGCGGCTTCAGAAGCGATGCGAATATCCATCGCGAGCTGCATGGTGACGCCGATGCCGACCGCGGGACCATTCACCGCCGCGATCACGGGTTTTAAGCATTTGAAGATGCGCAGCGTCACCTGTCCACCGCCGTCGCGCACCTGCGGATCGCTGTAATCGACCGTGCCATCCGCAAGCCGCTTCACCGGCCCGCGCCGCGCGTCGCGATCGAACGTATTGGCGCCGGAGGAAAGGTCAGCGCCGGCGCAGAAGCCGCGGCCGGCGCCGGTCACGATGATGGCCCTGATATTGTCGTCCTTGTCGGCCGCGTCGAAGGCGTCGATCAATTCCTGCTGCATGGTGCCGTTGAAGGCGTTGAGCTTGTCGGGCCGGTTCAGGGTGATGGTGAGAATCTGCTCGGCGACCTCGTACTTGATGGTCTCATACGCCATGGGTGTTTCCTCTTGGTGTTTGGTTTTTCATTTTAGCACGTCATTCCGGGGCTGAGCGAAGCGAAGAGCCCGGAATCCATTTTGCTGCACGGTTGCGGCCCAATGGATTCCGGGTCTGGTCCTTCGGACCATCCCGGAATGACGAAAGGCAAATTACTTCTTCGGCGGGGCCGGCCACGGCTTTTGCGGGCCGCGCAGGCCTTCGAACGCCTTGGCCATGCCGAGCACGCCGAGATCGTCGAACCGCCGGCCCACGATCTGCACACCGATCGGAAAGCCCTTTTTGTCGTAGCCGCCATTGATCGAGACGGCCGGGTTCTCCGACATATTCCACGGCACGGTATAGGCGATGTGTTCGAACGGTTTTTCGGGATCGTTGACCGGGGAGGCGAACTCGGCCGGGAAGTTCACCACCGGCGAAACCGGGGAGACCACATAATCGAGATCGCAGAACAGCTTTGCCGCGGCGGTGCGGATCGCCATGGTGGCGTTGAAGCCCCTGATGACATCAAGACCTGACAGCTTCGCGCCGGCCTCCGCCCATTGAAGGATGTAAGGCAGCGTCTTGCTGCGCTCCTCCGGCGTCAGCCTGGACATATCGTCCCAGCTTCGCGCGCGAAAGAAATTGTCGATCCCGTCGAGCATCTCGCGCGTCAATATGCCGTCGATTTCGGTAACGACCGCGCCGGCGGATTCGAACGCCTTGGCGGCCTTGACGGCAACCTCGCGTACTTCCTTCTCCAGCGGCATGCCAGTGCCGGCATCGAGCATCAAACCGATGCGCACTTTGCGCGGCGACTTGTCGAGCGCCTTCCAGGCGATTTCATGCGCGGGCAGGCTCATGCCGTCGCGCCGGTCGGGACGCGACAACACGCTCATCATCAACGCCGCATCGTCGACGATGCGGGTCATCGGCCCGGCGACGCGTCCGACATAGAAGGGATCGACCGGAACGCGTCCGAGGCTCGGCTTCAGCCCGACCAGGCCGCACCAGCAGGCCGGCAACCGCACCGAGCCACCGATGTCAGTTCCAAGATGCAGCGGGCCGTAACCGGCAGCACCCGCAGCACCGGCGCCGGAAGAGGATCCGCCGGGGTTCTTGCTGAGGTCCCAGGGATTGCGGGTGAGGGGATGGAAACTCGAAAGGCCCGACGACAGCATGCCGTAATCCGGCATCGTCGTTTTGGAGAAGATGATGGAGCCGGCTTCGCGCAGCCGTGCGGCGGGCGGCGCGTCCTTCGGTGAAGGCACCAGCTTGACGCTGGCGGCGCCGAGCGGCACCGGCTGGTCCTTGGTAGCGATATTGTCCTTGATGGTCACCGGCACACCGTCGAGCGTGCCGACAGGCTCGCCCTTCTGCCAGCGTTCGGTCGATGCTTTGGCGACGGCGCGGGCGCCCTCGGGATCGAGCAGATAGAGCGCCTTGATGTGCGGCTCCCAGGCCGCGACATGATCAAGCACTTCCTCCAGCACTTCGGACGGCGAGAATTGCTTGGCGCGGTAGCCGGCGAGAAGGTCGACGGCGCTGAGATCGTGCAGCGACGTGACCTCTTCTTCTTTTTTGGTTTTATGCATGGGCACCTAACCTACTGGCATGCGGGTCTCGACGATGCGCGCGAACATGCTGGCGCCGATCGGCAGGATCTTGTCGTCGAGGACGAAACCAGGGTTGTGGACGGGCACCGAGCCTTCATGACCGACCCAGAAATAGGCGCCAGGCACCGCCTGCATCATGTCGGCGAAATCCTCGCTGCCCATCTTCGGCTCGGTGCGGGTGATCACCTTGTCCGGATCGACCACGGTACGCGCCACCGCCTCAACGATCCGCGACTGCTCTTCCTGGTTCACCAGCACGCTGAAGGTGTCGCGGATGTCGGCAGTGATCTCGCACTGGAACGCCGCGGCGATGCCGGCGCAGATCGCGCGCATGCGCTCGCGGATCAGCGCGCGCACGCCGTCATCGAAGGCGCGGACCGTGCCGCACAGCTTGGCCTGGCCGGGAATGACGTTATAGGCCGAGCCGGCATGGATCTGCGTGATCGACAGCACCGCCGGATGATGCGGGGGAACATTGCGGCTGACGACGGTCTGCAGCGCCTGTGCCAGCGTGGTGGCGATAATCACGGCATCCTTGGAGCGCTCCGGCATCGCGCCATGGGCACCGTAGCCGTCGATCGTGATGTCGAAGAAATCGGCGCCGGCCATCGCCGGGCCCGGCAGGATCGCGATCTCGCCATGGTTCAGATCAGGCGCGTTGTGCAGGCCGTAAACCTCGTCGCAGGGAAACTTCTGGAACAGGCCGTCCTTGATCATGGCGCGGGCGCCGCCGAGGCCTTCTTCGGCGGGCTGGAAGATGAAATGCACGGTGCCGTCGAAGTTTTTGGTCTCGGCGAGATAGCGCGCGGTGCCGAGCAGCATGGTGGTGTGCCCGTCATGGCCGCAGCCGTGGAAGCGGCCGGGAATGGTCGAGCGCCAGCGCAGATTGGTGTTCTCTTCCATCGGCAGCGCATCCATGTCGGCGCGCAGGCCGATCCTCATGCCGCTGTTGCCCTTGCCCTTGAGCACGCCGACGACGCCGGTGCCGCCTAGGCCGCGATGCACCTCGATGCCCCATTGCGTCAGCTTGTCGGCGACGATGCCCGACGTGCGGACCTCCTCGAAGCCGATCTCGGGATGCGCATGAAGATCGCGCCTGATCGCGGTGAGTTCTTCGGCATAGCCGTCGATGCGTTCGATGGTGGGCATGTCTGTTTATCCGGTTGCGGTTGAACGAGATTTGGCTGGAGTCGCAAAAGCAGGGCCGTTCGGCTTGATGCGGATACCCGGACGCAGCCGCGTCCAGGGCAGGGTGGCGGTATCGGCCGGCATCGCACCGGGCGCGGCGCAGATCAGCAGTTTTTCGGCGATCGGCTCGAAATCAGCGCGGAAATGCACCGAGCTCTTGTTGACCAGGATCGCCTGTTCGGTCGGCTCGATCCCGACATAGCGGTACATCGCCTGGTCGGCGAGTTGCGCCTTGTAGGAACTCACGACCACTCTGACATCGTCGATGCGCAGGCACGCCGACGGTCCCATGTCCATGTCGCGGCCGCCATAATAGGGGCCGGACGCCACGAACTTGCCGTCCGACAGTTTTTCGACGACGAACGTTTCCTGATACGGCGCGTCGCCCGGGATGCCGGATTTGCCGCCGAGCGAAAGCGTCACGGTGGCGCCGACGCCCGCGGCATGCGCGGCCTTGGCTGACTCGGGATCATAGATCACGCCGGTCGCCGCGCGCGTCGCCTTGTTGCGGACCAGCGCACGCAGCATGCCTGTCGTATCGGAATCGCCTCCGGCGCCGGGATTGTCCTGGGTGTCGGCGATGACGATCGGCTTGCTGGCGCTTTTGGCCAATTCCATGGCGTGGCGCACGCCGTCGTCGGGCGAATAGATGCGGCCGTCGAAATCGTCCTCGTGACTCTCGACCAGCGCTGCCAGTTTGTCGGCGGCTGCATCCGCATCGGCCTGCGTCGCGCCATAGGCGAATACGCTGGGGCCACAATCCCTGAAATCGGCGGCCGGAAAACCGGGCGCGAATGACAGCGTCGGAACTGAAGCGCTCTCCAGCGCCGCCAGCTTTTCATATATGCCTTTGGTCGGCTGGTCGTTGGTGCATTGCCAGCTGATCGGAATCAGGAACGGCAATTGCCGGAAGGCTTTTGCGTAGCGCGCCTTTGTCTTGAGCATCAACGCCAGATGGTTTGCGCAGGCCCGGCCGGTGTCGGCCATGTCGACGTGAGGGTAGGTGCGGTAGGCGATGAGCGCATCCGCATGTTCCATCATCTGGGGCGAGACGTTGGCATGGAGGTCGAGGCTGACGACCAGCGGCAGGTCCTTGCCGATCACCTTGCGCACCCGGGCAAGCGTTTCGCCTTCGCCGTCGTCGTAATGCTCAGTGACCATGGCGCCGTGCAGGTCGAGATAGACGGCATCGATCGGCCCCGCGCCCGCGATGCCATCGACCATTTCCTTCATGATGCGTTCGAAGGCATCTTTGGTGACATGGGCCGATGGAACAGCGGCCGCCGAGATCGTCGGCACCAGCTCCCAGCCATTGGCCTCGGCGGCTTCGACAAAGCCGGCAAGGCCGATATTGACCTTGCGCATCACCTTGAGCACGTCGGCGCCATGCGCCATCGACGGCCATCCGCCACCATGAACGAAATCGTCATAGGTCGCCTTGGTCGGCGCGAACGTGTTGGTCTCGTGCAGAAAGGCGCCAACGGCGATGCGGGTCATCAAGTTTTCCCAACCGGTGCATTCGTGGGGGACGTTAAGCGTGTCACTGCGCCAAGCGCAAGCCGTGGAGCAATTCCGTTTTGCATGCCGCCCCATCCGCCATTGCGAGCGAGTTAAAACGTCTTAGCTTGCTCCGTCATTCCGGGGCGATGCGAAGCATCGAACCTCAGATGCGCAACGCGCATTGGGGAATCTCGAGATTCCCAGGTGCGCAAGGGCGCACCATAGTTCGCTTCGCGCCCCGGAATGACCAAACACAACTTACGTCAATGTCGCCAGCAGACCCGCCATCAACCGGCCGCGCTCGGCCAGACTGTCGATCTCGATATGTTCGTTGAGCGTATGCGCGTCGGCACCGCGAACTCCCAGGCCGTCAAGGGTTGGGATACCCATCGCGCCGGTAAAGTTGCCGTCGGAGCCGCCGCCGGCGCTGGCGTGCGAGAGTTCGAGACCAAGGCCTTGTGCAATGCCGCGCGCCTGTTCGTAGAGCGCCATCGTGCCGGCGTCGGGCTCCCACACCGGCCGGGTTACACCACGGGTGACCTTGAACGTGACGTCATTGCTGGTCCCGGAAAGCGCGAGCATCCGCTCGACGCCGCGATCGAGATCTGCTTGCCGCTTGGCCATGCTGAGCGCCTCGCCGGTACAGGTGGTAGCGACGCAGTTCACCCACTGGCCGCCATGCACAATGCCGACCGAAAAAGTGCAATCTTCAGTCGTCATGCCGTCGATGGCGATAATCTGGCGTGCCATCTCGCGGATCGCGGAACGGCCGGATGAGAGCGTGGCGCCGGCATGGCTCGGCTTGCCGATCGCTTCGAGATTGAACCGGGCAATCGCATAACGTCCGGTGACGACGCCGTTGTTGGCGCGACCCGGCTCGGGCACCAGCACATACTTGTTGCGGGCGGCTTCGGCCTCGATGATGTCGCGGGTCGACGGCGTGCCGACCTCTTCGTCCGGGGTGAACAGTACCGTGATCGGCAGCGGCGTCGTGAACGAGGCGCGCGCCAGTTGCCGGATCGCCTCCAGGCTGAGGTAGTTGCCGCCCTTCATGTCGAAGATGCCCGGGCCGTAGCACTTGTTGCCCTCGCGCCGCCACGCCAGCTTTTGCAGCGTGCCGACGGGATGGACGGTATCGAGATGGCCGGCGATCAGGATGCCGGGGTCGCCCTGTTTCGGGTGGGGAAAGCGCGCTCGGACGCAGCCGGCAAAGCCCTGCCGCCCGGCGATGCGTTCGATGGTCGCACCCATGATGGCCATCTCCCGCGCTGCAAGATCGAGCATGCGGTCGACCGCGCCGGCGTCCCAGGTGGGGCTTTCGCATTCGACCCAGCTCCGCAGCCCCTGCAGCATGGTCTCGGAATCAAAGGGAAGGTTGGCAGGATTCATCTGGGTTCTCCCGGTTCGGCCGGAATGTTTGGGCTCGGTGCCGATGGGTCCGTACGAGAGGGAGCGGCGGCGATTTTGTAAAGGGAAAACATGCCGCCGTCAGACTTTCGCCGTATCGGATCGGGGGAATGGGAATTCTGGCATCATTCTTGATTGTAGATTTTTGTGGAGGCGTGTTGGCGTAGCCGGATAGGGGCCACCCAGCGGCCAGCGCAAGCCAGATGCGGATGAGGGCTATCCCGACTTCCACCTGAACGCCGGCGTCATCCCTGTCGTCGGACCAAAAGGGTGTTGTGAAGCTCAAGATCGACCCTATAGTCCGGTCAGAAACCGGGCAGGGGGCCCGAACAAGAAAAAGCGTTCGGGCGCCGAGCGACAATGGAGGTGAAGGAATGAATGCGTTCAGAAAAACTATTCTAGCTGCGACTTGCGTCGGCAGCCTGATGACGGTGGCGGTGCCAGCGCTGGCCCAGACTACCTTGCGCGCCGTCATGCATTCGGATCTGAAGATCCTGGATCCGATCTGGACCACGGCCTACATCGTCCGCAACCATGGCTACATGATTTACGACACGCTTCTCGCCCAGGACGAGAAGGGCGAGGTCAAGCCGCAGATGGTCGAGAAGTACGAAGCCGCGGCGGACGGCAAGAGCTACACGTTCACGCTGCGCGACGGACTGCTGTGGCACGACGGCAAGCCGGTGACGTCGGAAGACTGCATCGCTTCGATCAAGCGCTGGGCGGTCAAGGACTCGCTCGGTCAGAAGATGATGACCTTCGTCGACTCCATCGACGCGGCCGATGCCAAAACTTTCACCATCAAGCTCAAGGAACCGACAGGCCTCGTGCTGCTCGGCCTGTCAAAGCCCTCGTCCAACGTGCCGTTCATGATGCCCAAACGCGTCGCCGAAACGGACGCCAACAAGCAGATCGAGGATTTCACCGGCTCTGGCCCGTTCGTCTTCGTCAAGGATGAATGGAAGCCGGGCGACAAGACCGTCTACATCAAGTTCGACAAGTACAAGCCGCGCGCCGAGCCTGCATCGGGTCTTGCCGGCGGCAAGGTCGTCAAGGTGGACCGCGTCGAGTGGCGCGCCATTTCCGACGCGCAGCAGGCGGTCAACGCGCTGCAAAAGGGTGAGATCGACTACATCGAGCAACCCAGCCATGATCTCCTTGGTACCCTGAAGAAGGATGCCAACGTCGCGATCGTCCAGGTGCCGCAGATCAAGGCGCAGTACGTCTTCCGCCCCAACCACCTGCACAAGCCGTTCGACAACCCGAAAATCCGCCAGGCGCTGTGGTACGCCTTCAATCAGGAAGACTTCCTGATGGCGACCATCGGTGACGAGAACTACATCAAGGCGTGCAAGGCGCTGTTCGTCTGCGACACCCAGTTCGGGACGACCAATGGAACGGATGCCATTCTCAACTCGAACGCCAAGAAGTCGCAGGAACTCTTGAAGGAAGCGGGCTATGACGGCACGCCCGTCCTGCTGATGCACTCCACCGACCTGAAGGCTCTGACGAACCTCGCGCCGGTGGCGAAATCACTGATGGAGAAAGGCGGCTTCAAGGTCGACATGCAGTCGATGGACTGGCAGACCCTCGTTGCGCGCCGTGCCAAGAAGGATCCACCGAACGCCGGTGGCTGGAACGCGTTCCTGACGGCCTGGGTCGTGGCCGACGTGATGAACCCGGTCTCTGCCGCCTATGTGAATTCCGGGTGCGACAAGGCTTCGTTCGGATGGCCCTGCGACCCGGAGATGGAGAAGCTGCGCGACGACTTCGCTCGAACAACCGATCTGGCGAAGCAGAAACAGATCGCGGAAGCGGTCCAGAAGCGTAATATCGAGATCACGGCCATGATCCCGGTCGGCGAGTATGTCCAGCCGATTGCCATTCGCAAGAACGTCAAGGGGCTGTTGATGGCGCCGGTTCCGGTGCATTGGAACATCGAAGTCACCAAGTGATGTGCAAGTGATGTGAAGGAAGCGGGCGGCTTGCCGCCGCCCGCTTGGTTTCGGGGATCGACCTATGTATGGCTACTTCTTCCGGCGATTGCTCGGCACGATCCCCGTGATGCTGGTGGTTGCGGTCTTCATCTTCCTGATGCTGCGTCTGACCCCATCCGACCCGGCGGCCGTCATCGCCGGCGACAATGCCACCACCGAACAAGTGGCGCAGATCCGCAGCCAGCTCGGCCTCGACCGGCCGATGATCGAGCAGTTCGTGATCTGGTCGGGCAGGGTGCTGACGGGTAATTTCGGCGAAAGCTTCTTCTTCAAGAAGACCGTGGCCTCGCTGATTGCCGAACGCATCGAGCCGACTTTGTCGCTCGCCTTGTTCACGATCCTGATTGCGGTGTTTGTCGCTGTGCCGCTCGGCGTGCTGGCTGCGCACCGGCACGGTTCGTGGCTCGACCGCATTGTCATGGGCTTTTCGGTGCTCGGCTTTTCCGTGCCCGTGTTCGTGATCGGCTACCTCCTGATCTATTTGTTCGCGGTCTATTTGAACTGGCTGCCGGTGCAGGGCTATCAGCGCATCTCGGAGGGGGTCGGCGGCTGGGTGCAGCGGCTGATCCTGCCGTCGGTGACCTTGTCGGTGATTTATATCGCCCTGATCGCGCGCATGACGCGCACCAGCGTGCTGGAAGTGCTGTCGGAAGACTATATCCGCACCGCGCGGGCCAAGGGACAATCCGAGCGAAAGGTGCTGTTCCGTCATGCGCTGCGCAATGCCGCCGTTCCGATCGTCACGGTGATCGGACTTGGCGTGGCGCTCCTGATCGGCGGCGTCGTCGTTACCGAGAGCGTGTTCACGATCCCCGGCCTTGGCAGGCTCACGGTGGATGCGGTGCTGGCGCGCGACTATCCGACGATTCAGGCCGTGATCCTGCTGTTCTCATTCGTCTACGTCATGATCAACCTGTCGGTCGACATGATCTACACCGTTCTCGATCCCAGGATTCGCTACTGATGGCCGACGCGACGATCCTCGAACCCGTGCTGCCGGCGAGCCCGGTCAAGCCCGCCGCGTATCGCAAATTGCTGCGCAACCCGGGCGTGGTGTTCGGCGCCGCCGTCATCACGATCGTATTGCTGATGGGGCTGCTCGCGCCCTGGCTCGGAACCATCGATCCGACGGCGATCAGCCCGATCGCGCGCAACAAGGTGCCCGGCACGGAAATCACGATGCGGACGGACACCGGCGAACGCATCAAGATGATCACCAAGTTCGGCACGGACAGCCTGGGACGTGATGTCTACAGCCGTGTGGTCTATGGCGCGCGCGTGTCGCTCTTTGTCGGCATCACGGTGGCGCTGATCAGCGTCGCCTGTGGTTTGTTCATCGGCCTGCTCGCCGGCTTCTTCCGCATTCTCGACGCCGTCATCATGCGGATCATGGACGGGTTGATGGCGATTCCGGCCATCCTGCTGGCGATCGCCATGGTGTCGCTGTTCCGTTCCAGCGTGTGGACGGTGATCATCGCCATCACGGTTCCGCAGATTCCGGGCGTGGTCCGGCTCGTGCGCTCCATCGTGCTCAGCGTGCGCGAGGAGCCCTATGTCGAGGCGGCGGTGACGCTCGGCACCTCTACCCCGAAACTGCTGTGGCGGCACGTGTTGCCCAACACGATCGCGCCGATGATCGTGCAGGGCACCTTCATTTGCGCGTCGGCCATTCTGATCGAGGCCATCCTGTCGTTCCTCGGCATCGGCGTGCCGCCGGAGGTGCCGACCTGGGGCAACATCATGGCCGAGGGCCGTCAGGTCTTCAGCCTGTATCCGCACAATATCATCTATCCCGGGGTGTGCCTTGCGCTCACGATCCTTGCCGTCAACGTTCTCGGCGACGGCTTGCGCGATACGCTCGATCCCAAAATGGCGAAGCGGGTGTGATGTGAGCAATACCGTCCTCGAAGTCTCCGATCTTTCCGTCGCCATCAGGGGAGGCGACCGGCCGTACGCCGTGCAGGGTATCAACCTGACCGTCAATGTTAACGAGATCGTCTGCGTGGTCGGCGAATCCGGTTCCGGCAAGTCGGTGACGGCGCAGGCCGTGATGGGCCTGTTGCCGAAGGGCGCGATGCAGGTCGAGACCGGCTCGATCCGGCTGCAGGGCGATCAACTGCTCGCCAAGTCGGATGCCGAACTGCGCGCCATCCGCGGCACCCGCATGGCCATGGTTTTCCAGGAGCCGATGACCGCGCTCAATCCGGTCGAGCGGGTCGGCGACCAGATCCGTGAAGTGCTGGAGATCCACACCAGCCTCGACCAGAAGCAGCAGCGTGCGCGCGTGCTTGAGATCATGCGCTCGGTGCATCTGCCTGATCCCGAACAGATGATCGACGCCTATCCGCACCAGCTCTCCGGCGGCCAGCGCCAGCGGATCATGATCGCGGCGGCATTGGTGCTCGACCCGGCTCTGTTGATTGCGGACGAGCCGACGACGGCGCTCGACGTCACCACGCAGGCGCAGATCCTCAAGCTCGTGCGGGAGATGCAGGGGCGCACCAAAACCGGCGTGCTGTTCATCACCCATGATTTCGGCGTCGTTTCCGAGATCGCCGACCGCGTCGTGGTGATGCAGATGGGCCGGATCGTGGAGCAGGGCCCTTGCGAGGAGGTGCTGCGGGCCCCGCGCGAGGACTATACCAGGATGCTGCTCCGCGCGGTGCCGAGCATGACGCCGCCGAAGCGATCTCCGGTGACCGGTCCGGTGGTCCTGCAGACCGAGAATCTCTTCAAGACGTATGGCAAGCGATCGCTGTTCAAGCCGAAAGCGCGCGTCGTGGCTGCGGTCAAGGACGTCTCGCTGACGATCCGTCGCGGTGAAACGCTCGGCATTGTCGGCGAGTCCGGTTCCGGCAAGTCGACGGTGGCGCGTTGCGTCGCACGGCTGGTCGACACTTCAGGCGGCGGCATCAAGATCGACGGCATCGATATCGCGGCAATGCGGGAGGCGAAGTTTCGTCCGATGCGCCGGCGCGTTCAGTTCATCTTCCAGGATCCATATCGATCGCTCAATCCGCGCCGCACGGTCGGTGAGGCGATCATCGAGGGGCCGATGAATTTTGGCGTCAGCCGCAAGGAGGCGCTGCAGCGTGCGCGCGACCTGATGGCGATCGTGCACCTGCCTCCGGCCGCGATCGATCGTTTCCCGCACCAGTTCTCCGGCGGCCAGCGCCAAAGGATCTGCATTGCGCGGGCGCTGGCGATGGAGCCTGAATTGCTGATTGGTGACGAGCCGGTGTCGGCGCTCGACGTCTCCGTACAGGACCAGGTGCTGAAGCTGCTGGACGAGGTGCGTCGCAAGTTCAATCTGGCGGTGCTGTTCATCACCCATGATTTGCGCGTTGCAGCCCAGGTCTGTGACCGGATCGCGGTCATGCAGCGCGGGGTAATCGTCGAACAGGGCACCACGGCGGAGGTCTTCGCCGCGCCCCAGCACGAATATACAAGGGCATTGTTCGACGCCGCGCCCGGCCGGCATCAGGAATTCGCCGCCAGCGCTTGATGGCTCTCCTAGCAGTTGCTGTCGCGCAGCAGTTCTGGCCCGTCGTTCGAGAGCGGAGACGGGATTTGCGGCCGTGGCGAAGGCGAGTGCGGATCCCTGGCCGGCTTGCATCCCGTGGCATCAGATTTTTCGGTAGGTTGTTCGCTGGCCATGTCGTCATGCTCCAATTGCTGCAGGACAACATTTTAGCGCGCATCAGGTTCCATCAATCCGGGTGCGCTGCGATATGCGCCAGCAATAATTCACTGACCCGTTCCGGCGTCTGATCGGCCGCGAAATGCCCGACGCCGGGCAGGACTTCGAATTGATAGGGCGCGGCGACGAAATCGCGGGTGCCTTCGGCGGCGATACGGCCGACGGTGTCGTCGGCGTCGCCCCAGATATAGAGCGTCGGTACACGGATCGGACCGAGCGGCCCGCGGATCGCGCCGCGCGCGCGGTACCAGGCCAGCGCCGCTTCCATCGCGTCCTTGTTGCCGAGCACGGCCAGATGCCGTTCGATCGCCTCAGCGGGAACGCCGTTGGCAATGAGCCGATCGCGCAGCCATTTGGCGTTGTCGGCGAGCACTATGTCGGCGGCGTCAGGTTCGAGGAACGCCTTGTGGTGCCGCGAGCGACTAGCCTGTTCGCCGTCGGCCATGTGCAGCGCGCGATTGAACGCGTTCGGATGGGGCCGCGAAAGAATGCTGAGGGAGGCCAGCCGCTCGTGGCAACGGTCGGCCAATCCCCAAGCGATGCTGCCGCCCCAGTCATGGCCGACCAGGTGAAAGCGCGCCTCGCCATAGCCCGAGGCCGCGGCGATGGCCAGCGCGTCGTCGATCAGGCGGTCGATCAGGTAGTGCGAGAACTCGCGCGGGTTAGGCCGCGCGCCCGGAGAGTAACCGCGCTGGCTCGGCGCAATCGCGCGGTATCCCATATCGCCGAGCGCCGTAACCTGGGCGCGCCAGCAATGCATCGATTCGGCAAAGCCGTGCAGCAGCAACACCAGCGGCGCGCCGGCCTCGCCCGCGACGAGGGCGTCGAAGGTGAGGCGCGGGGAGATGGTGATCTGTTCCAGGGCCGGCACGTGACAATCCTAGATAGACAATGCCGGCCGGTCCACGGCGAAACGGATTTTCTTTGGGGCAGGCGGCCGTCTGGGCCCGTCCGGAATTATGCAAGGGTCGAAAAGTACTGTATTCGGGGCCCGTCAATCGCAGAAGCCTCAAGGGACATTATCGTTGCATTATCTGAGATCGGTCGCATTCGATGCGTTGGTGGTGCTGTGGACGCTGGTGCTGTCGCCGGCGATACCCCTGTTGTGGGTTTTCGATGCGAGCAGCGCAAAGGTTCGCGCGGTGTCACAATTGTGGTCGCACGGCATCGTGTTTCTTCTGAAATACGTGGTGGGGCTGGATTACAGGGAGCTAGGCCGCGACAACATTCCAATTGGCCCGTGCATCATCGCCTGTAATCACCAATCGCTGTGGGAGACGGTTGCGCTCTGCGTGATTTTTCCCGATGCCAGCATCGTCGCCAAGAAAGAACTGCTCAATATCCCGGTGGTCGGCTGGTTCCTTCACCGCTATCCGATGATCCTGGTCGACCGGTCGGCGGGCCGGCAGGCGCTCAAGCAAATGATCGCGGAAGCAAGGGCCGCGATCGGCGAAGGCCGCAAAGTCTTGATATTTCCGCAAGGCACGCGCCAGGCGGTCGACGAGCCCATGACATTCCATGCGGCCGGCATCGCCGCGCTGTACACCAATCTCGATATCCCGGTGTTGCCGACGGCGCATAATTCCGGATTGTTCTGGGGCAAGAAGACGCTGATGATTCACAGCGGCAACATTTCGCTGTCCTACCTGCCGCCGATTCCGCCGGGGTTAGATCGGAAAGAGTTTCAGGCGAAGGTCGAGCGGCAAATTTCCGAAGAGGCGAGCCGATTGATCAAGGCGGCCGACGCGAAGGTCGTTCGTTAGCGCGACCATCGTTCGGCGAGCCAGCCTGCGATCGGCGAGAAAAAGGCCAGGCACCAGATGAATTGCGCCACCTTTGGGGAGAATGTGGCGATGGCTGTTCCGATGACGAACACCAAAATCGGAAATAATACCGTCACCCGCAATGGCATGTCGCGGCGGCCCCTGAGGGCGATAACCCACAGCAGCCCGTTCAGCGTGGCGATCGTAGCGAGATGCATCCCGTAGATCACGGCGACCACGCCGTCGAGCCGATAGCTGCCGTAGAGGCCGTTCGTCACCGGCAGGATGATGATCGACAGCAGAAACAGCAGATTGAGGAAGACCACGCCGCGGCTGGCTTCCGGCGCCACGGCGAGCCGCCGGTGATGGCTGAACCAGAACAGGCCGGCGACAACGAAGCTGATCGCCAGCGCGATGACCGGTTGCGCATAGACGCGAACGAGGTCGATCCAGGCCGGCGCGCTGGCGAAACTGTTGGCCTTCGGCAGGTCGTAGGCGAGCAGCGTC
This sequence comes from Bradyrhizobium sp. AUGA SZCCT0160, assembly GCF_018130105.1. Taxonomy (NCBI): domain Bacteria; kingdom Pseudomonadati; phylum Pseudomonadota; class Alphaproteobacteria; order Hyphomicrobiales; family Nitrobacteraceae; genus Bradyrhizobium; species Bradyrhizobium sp. AUGA SZCCT0160. Next base: position 27,378 of record NZ_JAFCMD010000019.1, on the reverse strand, counting down.
ATGGCAACGCCGAAGATGGTGTTGCTCAGCATCTCCAGCCGGCGCATTTCGAAAAGGCTTGTTTGCTGCAACGTCGCTCCCCCGACCGCCATCAATTCATGCTGTCCAAGCGAATTATCACCGTGTGAAGCTTTAACGCTGGAATGGCGACCAGCATTCGAAACAATTTTCGGTCTTTCGAGGAAGAAATCTACGACACCTCAATTGGTGCGGGCGGCCGGACTCGAACCGGCACAGTCCTTTCGAACCGAGGGATTTTCATACCAGCTACGGCTTTCGCCGCCTTGCCTCTGCGTGTTCACGCATACCAGCTCGTTTGTGGTCTGGACTATACCTTCACCGTGGTGCTTTCGCGCGTTAGGTGCTGCCCGTCTAGTCTCTACACCTTCGCGCCAGCCTCTCAGCGGGAGCGCTTGGCTCGGGGTTGCCAGTTAAAAGGTTTCCCCGAATTTGAGCAGTTCTACTCCTTAGGTTTCCCTAAGGGCACTCAAAGACTTAAGTCCCTTGCGTCTACCATTTCGCCACGCCCGCTTTAGTCAGAAGATCAGGTACTTAGCGCGTTTGCCGGCGAAGTGGAAATGGGATAATCCGCCCCCGGAAACCGCGCCTTTCGTTTAAGGGAACGCGGGGCCGGACGCAAAGCCTCAATGCGGACATCTGGTCCTGCTTTAGGCAATCTCAACGTTGTTGGCTTATGAAGGTCCGATGTCCGAATCCACGTCCCATCGCCGGCGAATTCCGCGTGCCGCAGGCGTGTTGGCGCTGCTCGCGGCAGGGGCAGGGCTCTCCGGCTGTGCCAGCGTGGGCGACAACATGTCGACGGCTTTCGCCGATCCCGCCAAATACGATCTCTACGAATGCAAGCATCTCGAGACGGAACGCGTCCGGATTGCCGGGCGCAAGGCGGAACTGCAGAGCCTGATGGCGAAGGCTGAAACCGGCGTCGGCGGCTCGGTGGTGTCGGAGCTTGCCTATCGCAACGAACTCATTGCGACCCAGGGACAATCGAAATTCGCCGAGGAGGCGTGGCGGCGCAACAAATGCCAGGAGGCGCCGCCGGAATCCAAACCTGCCGCGAGCGCGGCGGCGACGCCGCCTGCGCCACCTGCAGGCGTCAGGGGATCCCGTCCATCGTCGCGATAACGCGTCCTGCGGAAGTCCTCCCGCGCCATGCGCTCGCGTCGGATGTTCACGCCCGCCAGTCGTAAATCCAGTCCTGCCGCGCCAGCATTCGCCTTGGACCGAGCGACTTGATGGCGAGATCGCGCGCGAGCGCCAACGGTCCGGTCAGATGATAGATTTGTCCCGACCGCCTTGCGGCGCGCTGAACCCTTAACACGCGGGCGCGGCGCAGCCGTCCGTAGCGCTTGAAGGCCGCCGGGATGCCGGCGGTATTGTCGCCGGCGCATTCGCTCAAGGCTTTCGCCAGTACCGCGGCGTCCTCGATCGCCATTCCCGCACCTTGCGCGGCGAACGGCAGCATGGCGTGCGCGGCATCGCCGAGCAGCGCGATCGCGCCGTCGCTCCATTCGCGAATATCGGGTACCGTGAACAGCGCCCATCGCCGCCATTCATCAACGGCGCCGATCAGCATTCGCGCGGTCGCCGGCCATTGTTGCGAGAACGCCGCCTTGATTTCGTTAGCCTCGCCCGGTGCGCTCCAGCCCGGCCTGTTCCACGTTCCCGGCACGATCGCGACAACGTTGATGCGCCGCCCGCCCGAGATCGGATAGGCGACGAGATGCGCTCTTGGTCCCATCCAGAGCTGCACCCGGGGCGAAGTATATTCGCGCGGCAGCGCCGTCGCATCGAGCGTGCCGCGCCAGGCGATCAGACCGGAGAATTGCGGCTGGACCTCCGGGAATAAATGATGCCGGACCGCTGACCAGATGCCGTCGGCGCCGATCAGCGCCACCGCCAGTTCCTGTTGCCGCGCGTTGCCGCGGCGCCCCACGACCGTCAGTCCCTTGGCGTGCGCGGCGACGTCCTCAAACTGGCAGCCAAGCCGCAATTCGATGTCGGGACTGTGATCGATCTGGGCCTGCAACGCCGCCTGCAGATCGGCGCGATGCACCACCCAATAGGGTGCGCCGGCGCGAAAATTCGCGGCCTCACCGAGCGGCAGGCGGGCGATCTCGCCGCCCTCCCGGGCACTCATGATGTTGATGGATTCGGGCGTCACGGCGCGCGGCGCGAGCCGCGGCTGCAGACCGAGTTCGACCAGGATGCGGCTGGCGTTGGGCGAAAGCTGCAGGCCGGCGCCGGCTTCCTCCAGCCGCTCGGCCTTTTCCAGAACGACGATGCGAAAGCCTTGCTTTGCGAGCGCCAGCGCCGCGGTCAGTCCTCCGATCCCGGCACCAGCGACAACGATGGTGCGCGTAACCGCCACGGCGGACCTGTCAGGCGACTTTATCTTTCAGCACGCATTCCGGGGGGCGCGCTTCGCCGGCCTTGAGATCGGCGGCTAACCGGTAGAGCGTCGAGCAATACGGGCAGATGATCTCGTTGTCGTTGCCGAGATCCAGGAAGACATGCGGATGGTCGAACGGCGGATTGGCGCCCACGCACATGAATTCCTGCGAGCCGATCTCGATTACCGAGACGCCGGCGTCGTTGTGAAAGTGCGGGACGACATGATCGGACATCTTGTTTCACCTTGGATAGCAATGACGGGCGGACGCAACCAACACGGCGCCCGGTCCGAAATGCCGCGCACCATACTGACGGGTTCCGTTGATTCCTAGAGCCCAGATTCTTGAAGGTCGCCGCCGCACATTTGCTCATGCAAATTCGACACAATCTTGTCGTCCCAGAGAAGCCCTTCTTTCGTCGGGGACGTTGTGTCGCAAATGCGGCACATTATGTTGAGGGCAGCGAAAACCCAGGTTTTGCAGGATGAAGCGGGCAGGGCTCAGTTTGGCGGTGGCGGGCATGGCGGCAACTATCGCCGTGGGTGCGGCGCTATGGCCACACGCGCGCGACGCTTTTGCGATCCTGGCGGCGCAGGACGAACCGTCCGAATTGGCCGATCTGAGGATCAATTCTGCCCTGCGGAACAACCCGGCGCTTGTTGCAGAAAATATCGAGGCTGCGCTGGCGGCAGGCGATGCCGATCTTGCCGGCAGCTTTGCCGAACTTGCGCGCGACAAGAACATTGTCATCGGCGAAGCGCTGTCGCAGCGCGTGAACGAAGCCGTCACGGACGCGAACTCAACCTCGCATTTTGCTAAACGTTTCGCGATCGGTCTCGTCACCGGCAACGCCGAGGATGTCGCGAGCCTGTCGGGCACGGTGGCCGGCGATCTCTTTGTGTTCGGCGATATCCGCGACGTGGTGCGCGAAGGCAAGCATCTGGCGATGGGCGAGGATACCGATCATCTGATACTTGGGCTTGCGACGGTAGGCCTGGCGGTGACGGCGGCGACCTATGTGTCGGTCGGTGGCGCGCTACCGGTGCGTGCCGGACTGACCATGGTCAAGGATGCCCGCAAGGTCGGGCGTCTGGGCAAGGGGCTGACGCTATGGGCCGGCCGCTCGGCGCGCGAGGTCGTCGATGGGCCGATGCTGCAGAAGGCGGTCGCCTCCGGCTCGGTGCTGCGGCCCGGCGCGACCGTCAGCGCGATCAAGGCGGCGTTCCGCGCCGAGAAGGCCGGTGCGCTGGTTCGGCTGGCCAAGGACGTCGGCCGCATCGGGCAAAAGGCCGGTACGCGCGGTGCGCTCGACACGCTGCGCATCGCCGAGGGCCCGAAGGATATCGCGCGCGCCGCACGGCTCGCGGAATCCAAGGGTGGCCAGACCCGGGCGATCCTGAAACTGTTCGGCCGCGGCGCCCTGCTGCTGGCGGCCGGCGCATTCAATCTGTCGCTGTGGGTATTCAGTGCACTGCTGGCGCTGTTCGGCTTCTTGTCGTCGATCAAGGCGATCACCGAGCGCGCCACCATGGCGTATCTGCGCCGCAAGAAGGCGAGGCGGCAGCGTGAGCAGGCGGCGGCCGCGGCGTTGCTTCCCGGCCCGGCTCTGGCGGGTGCCGCAACCTGCGGCTAGAGTTGCGATCGTTTTCCGATCGCGCATTTTGAACTCCCCAAAAAATGGAACGAGCGATGCCGAGTTTTCACAACGGCGATATCGAAATTGCCTATCTCGACGAAGGCGAGGGCGATCCGATCGTTCTCGTACACGGCTTTGCCTCGAGCAAGAACGTGAACTGGGTCTATCCGACCTGGGTGTCCGACCTGAAGAAAGCCGGGCGCCGCGTGATCGCGCTCGACAACCGCGGGCATGGCGATTCCGGCAAGCTGTACGACGCCGCGCAGTATGAGATCGCGATCATGGCCGGCGACGTCATCGCGCTGCTGGATCATTTGGAAATCGAGCGGGCCGACGTGATGGGCTATTCGCTGGGATCGCGGATGACGGCGGTGATGGCGCTGGGCCAGCCGCAGCGGCTGCGCTCGGCCATCCTGGGCGGCATCGGGATCGGGATGATCACGGGCGGTGGCCCCGGCGAAAACGTAGCCCTGGCACTCGAGGCGCCGTCGCTGGACGACGTGACCGATCCGGTTGGGCGGACGTTTCGCGCTTTTGCCGACCAGACCCGTTCCGACCGCCGCGCGCTGGCGGCCTGCCTGCGCGGCTCGCGGCGCCTGATGACACGGGATGAAGCCGCCGCTATCCATGTGCCCGTGCTGATCGCGGTCGGCACGTCAGACGAAATCGCAGGCTCGGCGCAGGCGCTGGGCGAGATCATTCCGGACGCCGAGGTGCTGGATATTCCGAACCGCGATCACATGCGCGCGGTCGGCGACAAGGTCTACAAGGCCGGCGTCATCGATTTCCTGTCACGGCGAAGCTGAGCCTTCGCGTGGGTCCTCGCCGAAGAATTGCCGCGCCGCCGCGATCAGCACCACGAAGGTCGCGACCCACGCCATGCGCGCGCCATAGCGGTCATGCGGGCCTGATATCACGGCGCAGATAAACGCGTTGCCGAGCACGGCGAATGTAACGGTTCCTGCGAGAAGCGTGAGATCATCGAACGGACGCCGCCACAGGCCGCGACCGAACACGATTACGGCCAGCAGCATCGAGACGAGCGCCACCGGAACGTGGAGACGGTTGATGGCGGCAAAGTCGAGCCGCCAGCGCTGCTGGTTCGCGGCGCGCATCGCCTTGACCTGCGTCGGGATATAACGCTCGATGATCCCGTAGGTGTGGCCGATCCATTCATTGGTGCCTTCGCCGGTCGCGACATGGACCAGTTGCCGCGCGGTTCCTGTGATCGCCGCCTCGATCTGCCGTGCCGGATATTCGACCAGCGAACGCAGCACGATGAAGCCCATCTCGTCGCCCAGGCCCTTGAAGCGACCAAGCGTATTGAACATGCTGCTGCCCCACAGAAACTGATCGGCCGTTGCAGGCAACTGGTCGCGATAGGGACAGAGCTTCAACTGCTGCTGCGGACAATGCTCCTTCAGGTAACGCGCGACGATGCCGTCCTGCAGCATGCGTCCGAAGGCGACGCCATAGCCGCCGGGCGTCCACGCCACTTTCCCTGACAGTGCGAAATTCGCCGCCAGTAGCATCGCCGCGCCGGCGACGAGGGTGAGGCTGCCCTGCAGCAGACCGGAAACCGTTATCCGTCGGCGCGAAAACGGACGCACGATCCACCCCACACAACACAGCCCGAGCAGCACTGCCAGCGTGGCGCTGTGCGAGGCCGCGGCGAACGCCGTCAGCGCGAACAGCGAACATTTTTCGATTGTCGAAGTCCGCTCGCCCAGCACGACCAGAATGAAGAGCGACAGCACCGACAGGCCGGCGTAGAGGTCGGTCAGAAGCGTGCTCGCGAGCCACGGCAGTGCGGTGGCCAGGGCCAGCACCAGGCCCATTGCGAGCAGCCGCAAGGGTTGGGCGATTTCGAATGCGCGCAGCGTCAGCTGCAGGATCCACAACGTTGCCAGCGCCTGGATTCCGAGATTGATCCAGAACGCGGAGTCTTCGCCGAAATGCAGATAGAGGCCGAACACCGTGGAGCGGCTTGGCACGAGGTAGCCTTCATACCAGCGTGCCAGATAGCCGCCGGTATCCCATTGGAGCAGCGGGTAGCCGTTCCACAGGGCAGGGGCGAGCAACATCAGGGGGATGGCGATGGCGGCGATCCAGGCCAGCCGCGAGTCGGCCGTCCGCGCGCGCAAAATCTGCGTGTTGATGTGGTTTCCCCCCAGTTTCGGCCAGCTTGCCCGGAATGGCCGGGGGGCCGAAATTCACCAATAGTCGGAGCTTGCCCGGCTTGATTTCTTGAAATCGCCAACCACCTTGAACTGGCCCTAACCGTTCCTGGGGCGTTCGGCGGGGATTTACTCTGCCGCCGCCTGCCCCGGGACAGCCATCCGTCCGCCATGCTATAACGCCGGGCGAAACAAGCCCCGAGAACAAGCCGAGATAATCCCATGGCAGTGCATCAGGTCAGTCCGCAGGGTTCGAAGCTGGCCGCGCTCGATCCGATCTGGGATCGCGTGCGGAACGAGGCGGAAGACATCGTTCGCCGCGAGCCGGAACTGGCGTCCTTCATCTACTCGACCGTGCTGCATCACGAGCGACTGGAAGATGCGGTCATCCACCGCCTGGCCGAGCGGCTCGATCATTCGGCGCTGTCGGGCGATCTGATCCGCCAGACCTATGACGAGGCGCTGCGCGACGAACCCGATTTCGGCAATGCGTTCCGCGCCGATCTGGTCGCGGTCTATGACCGCGATCCTGCGACGTCGCGCTTCATCGATCCCTTGCTTTACTTCAAGGGCTTCCACGCCCTGCAGACTCATCGGCTGGCGCACTGGTTGTACAAGCGAGGGCGCAAGGACTTCGCCTACTACCTGCAGAGCCGGGCGTCCGCGGTGTTCCAGACTGACATCAACCCGGCGGCGACCATCGGCCGCGGAATCTTTCTCGATCATGCGACCGGTTTCGTCTGCGGTGAGACGGCCGTCATCGAGGACGACGTTTCGATCCTGCACGGTGTTACGCTCGGCGGCACCGGCAAGGAGAACGAGGATCGCCATCCCAAGATTCGCCACGGCGTGCTGATCGGGGCCGGCGCGAAAATTCTCGGCAATATCGAGATCGGTCACTGCGCGCGCATCGCTGCAGGCTCGGTGGTGGTCAAACCGGTGCCGCATAATGTCACCGTGGCGGGTGTTCCGGCCAAGATCGTTGGCGAAGCCGGCTGCGCCGAGCCATCGCGCACCATGGACCAGATGCTCAACGCCATCGGGATCTAATTTTCAAGGACTTTCTGACCTGTCGATCTCGTGAAGATACGGCTGGCGGTTCGCGCCGTCTCGGCCTAAAACTCCCCGGAAACCGCATATATCCGATTGGAGACCGCCGTGGACGTTCAGGAAGTCAGGAAGCTCGACGCCTATCTCAAGCGCGTATTCGGCAACCAGAAAATTCGCGTGGTGCCGCGCCCGAAAAAGGATGATTCCGCCGAGGTCTATATCGGTGAGGAGTTCATCGGCGTCCTGTTCGTCGACGACGAAGACGACGACCGTTCCTTCCAGTTCCAGATGGCGATCCTCGAGGAAGACCTGGTCGACCAGGGTTGAGGCGAAGCGCGGCCATAGCGTTTCGAGCGAAGTGGGTACCGGTTCGCGCAAAGAAAACGCGTCAAGACAAGGCGCCGCTATTTTTGCAGCCCGTGCAATTGCGCTGTCAAACGGTTCATCGCATTGGCGACGTCGCGCCATTGCGATAGCCAGCTCCGCGGAAATCTGAATGTCAGGTCGGCGCCGTCGACCCGGCGCTCGCTCAGGCACATTCCGGGCGTCACCCCGTCGCGCGTGCAGCGCGCGTTGAGGACGGGCGCGCTCGCGGTGAACAGATCTTCGTTGGCATAGGGCGAGCCGTCGCGAAACGCGCGCATCGCCAGTCCGTCGTCGATCGGCGTTGCGGGTGGCTCCAGATAGCGTGGATAGATGGTGCGGACCCGGACGTCGGGCGCCAGCGTGTCGTGGTGCGCCGAGATCGACAGGAAGATCCGGTCGATCGGCTGCACCTTTTCTTCGACCGTATCGGCGCTGACGTGCCGGGGCAACTCGGGCGCTTCGAGTGAAGGGAATGTGAAGTTGAGATCGACGCGTTCCTGTGGACCGGAATGGCGCTGGATTTTCCTGCGGATCGCCGACGTCGGCACGTTGAAGAGGGTGCCGCCCACGCTGACCGGTAACCGCGACGGCGCGTTGGCTACGCCATTGCCCCAGGTCGGCCATAACAGATAGGCCACGAGCCCGATTGCGCCTGCGGCGATGGTCGCTGCCACCACGATCAGGACCATGTGCGAGCGCGGGTTTTTTCGCGTGTCGCGGGCGATGTGTTGGGCCGTCGAAAGCAATGTCATGAAAGAAATATCGGTCGAGTTCGAGGCTGAGGCCGAATCACCCGGCGAATATGCCACGGGCGGCGGGATTTCCGTATGATTTCACCGGCATCGGGCAAGCGCGAGCCATGCGCGAACGGGATTGTGGCCTTCAGCTGTTAACCCTTCCTTAAGGATGCTGTGGCGGCGGGTCCCCGATTTTGCGAAAGCAGGGCGCGGTTTGTTCTGTAGCGGATGTGTTCGATGTCGCCCGATGCGTTGAATTCCCTGTTTTCCCTTTGCATCGGTTTTGCGCTCGCCGGCGCGTTGACCAGCGGCTACCAGGCCATGGCGGCGCGGCCCGCCGGTTTCGGGCTGCTCGGGAATGGCGTTGCGCCGAAAACGTTTGCGGCGGTTCCGTTCCTGGTTTTTGCCGCCCCCTTCATCATCATGCGCAATACGCTGCGCGGTGCCAGGATCGAGCGCCGCCGCTTCGAATTCGTGATGATGGCGACCGTGCTCGCGGGCTTCTGGAGCCTGATGTCCGGCACGTTCTTCCTGATGACGCTGCGGGCCGCAGGCCTGTTCGCTTAAAGCCTGTTCGCATAAAGTCTGTTCGCCTGGAGCCTGTTCGCCTGAGGCGTATCCGCCCTTTGCTTGATCATGCGCTGGCGGCTGTGCCAAGGTCTCCACAAACGGAGACCTGATCATCATGGCGATCTACGAACTCGACGGGCAGGGGCCCGATCTTCCCGCGGACGGAAACTATTTCATCGCGGATACCGCCACCGTCATCGGCAAGGTGCGTCTGAAGAATGGGGCCAGCGTGTGGTTCGGCGCGGTGCTCCGCGGCGACAATGAGTGGATCGAGATCGGCGAAGGCTCCAACGTGCAGGACAATTCGACCTGCCACACCGATCCCGGCTTTCCGCTGAGCATCGGGAAAAACTGCACCGTCGGCCACAACGTCATCCTGCACGGCTGCACGCTCGAGGATGGCGCGCTGGTCGGGATGGGCTCGATCGTGATGAACGGCGCGAAGATCGGCCGCGGCAGTGTCGTCGGCGCGGGATCCGTTATCACCGAGGGCAAGGAATTTCCCGAGCTCTCGCTGATCATCGGCGCGCCGGCGCGCGTGATCCGCACGCTTTCGCCCGAACAGGCGACGGCGATGGGACGAGCGGCGAAGTCCTACGCCATCAACGGACCACGGTTCAAAAACGGTCTGAAGAAGATCGGCTGAACACCGCGTCAGGTATCTTCGGACTCGCTGGCCTCGGCCGCGCCGGCAATTTGCTCGTGCCCGGCGGCCCAGAGCGCATGCTGCTCGCTGCCGTCCTGATAGGGATTGGCTTCAGCCGGGATATTCTCGCGTGCCGCGCGCTGGCCCTGCTCGAACGGATCGGGATCGGTCGTCATGATGTTGCCTTCCGGGCTTTTGACTTCTTCGGTTGTGCAACTTTTTCTGTTTTGGCGCCGGAAAGTCTTGCGCTCTTGCGAAGGGCGTCCTTGAGATCTATCGGGATGCCGTGCTTCTTCAAAACGTCAGCAAAGGCTTCATCGGCCAGTTCTTGAATCGTCGCCATCCGGTCGCGTCCAAGCTGTTTCAGCTTGTCGAACGTGTCGTCGTCGAAGGCAATCAGTTTACGCAAGCGGCCTCGGCTCCGGCAACGTGGCGGATATGATTGCATAATGGTCCGCGCCCGAAATCGTTCCGGCCGGAACAAGCCGGTTTCGCCGTCGTTGAACCAGGAAAGGAGTTCTCGATGACCAAACCAACCGCATTTGCAGCAATGATCGCGCTCGCCATCCTGACCGTGCCTGGCATTTCGTTCGCGCAAAGCGCAGGCGGCGGCAGCGGAAGTGCTGGCGGCACAAGTGCCGGCGGCGCCGCAAGCGGCTCGACAACAGGAAGCAGCAGCGCGGTGGGCACGTCCAATGCGGGATCGGCGGGCGCCGGCCCGACTTCCATCCATGGCGTGCCACCCGGCCCGGCAAACGCGGCCGGTCTGAACAATTCGGGCAACGATCCGAGCGGCACAGGCAACGCGGCCAGGCTTCCCGCTGCGCCCGGCACCAACAGCGCCGGCACCGCCCAATCGTCGGGCCGGGCCGCGAACACCGGGGCCGGGGTCACGACCGGCGCTGCGGGCACAGGGTCGACGGCGCAACCGCATGCCGATGTTGATGCCGCCATCCAACAGGAAAACAGGACCATCGACCGCAAGGTGAAGAGCATCTGCCGCGGCTGCTAGCGACAGCGGTCGCACGTTGCCCGGTCGCGCAGCAGTGCGAACACAAGCCGCGCGATTGCGCCGGTTCAGGTTGCAACTAATCCCGGCCTGGCGGGTTATCGGGATGATTTCGGCGGCCCCGGTGTTTAATCACCGAGGCCGCGTTTGGTTTGCTTGGTTTGCTGGTACGCCGCTTGCATCGCATCGGGGATGCTGAACATGCTCACAGTCCCGGCTTTGACGTTGGTGCTCCTGGGTGTCGTTGTCAGTCTGGGAGCGGCCGTCGTCTGGATGCTCTGGGAAATCGAGCAGACGGTATCCAGGCCGCATCGCAACAGCGATCGCGCCGGATAGGCCGTCTCTCGAAACAGCGCGCAGCCATTTGCTGCGCGCCGTTTTTCACGTCTGTGGTTTGCCCGCAGGTATTCTTAGAGTTTTGACGCGTTTTCTACCGCTGCGCCCACGCGTCGTCGGCCGCATCCTTGCGATAGCTGGCACGGTAGTCGGCGTGGAACCCATGCGAACCCATGCGGGGCGCCCGGATAAATCTTGAACTCGGCGGTCTTCTTGTTCGCCGCCAGGGCGGCCTTCAGGGCTTCCACGGTGGCGACGGGAATGCCGTTATCGGCTTCACCATAGAGGCCCAGCACCGGCGCCTTCATCTCGGGCGCGAGCTGCGTCGGGCTCTTCGGCCACAGCGGGTTCGGCGGATCGACCGGCGGGCCGTAAAACGCGGCGCCTGCCTTCAGCGTGGAACTATGGGCAAGGGGATCCCTCCGCATAGCGATCAAGTTTACGCAGATTGCGTAGATTTACCTGCGCCGAAAACGCATCAAAAACAAACGGGTAGAGCGCGATCCTCATGCATCAGGACCGCACGGGCTCAAGGGAAATGCATTCAGCAAACAATGCCGGCCAAAGGCAAATCACCTGCCTGCGAGGTTCAATTTGATCGTGAATTTCGGAAGCGCCGGGGCGAGGGATGAACGCGGGCAAAAAAACAAGGCCGTCGACGCAGTATACCGTCAACGACCTTGCCAGCCCCGGATATTGAAATCGGCTCACGCCATCCGGTGAACTGCAGCATGCAGGAGATTCCCACGGCCATATGTGAAGCAGTTCACACTCGGAACACAAAATTGGCAGGAAAGCGGGTTTTTGGTGGCATGTGGTGGAGAATTGCCGCCGGGGTCTGCAGCCGGGCACGGCGAACCTGCGCTGAATGCGGCACGATTAGCTAGGCCAAAGGGCGCTGATCGTGCGGGGCACATCGCGGAAGCGCTCGGTCCGTTGCTCTCGCTTTGAGGGGCGGTCCCGGACCGCGTCCGGAACGGGCGTCAGCCGTTCGACCTGCCGCGCTTGAGGGCGCTCTTGCTCGCGCGCGGCTTTGCCGCGCTGGATTTCCTGACCGACCGTTTGCGGGTAGAGGGCGGGGCGGCCGGTTCGGCCGCCTGCGCGCTTGCGAACGATTGCCGCAAGCCGTCGATCGATTCCGTCAGGGTGCCGACCTGTTCGGAAAGCTTTCTGGTATCGGCCTGCTGCGCGGCGAGCAGACGGCGCACCGTCAGCAATTGATCCTGCACCACCTGGAGCTGGTCGATCGATTCCTGCTGGGTGGCTTCGAGGCCCTTGGTTTTCTCGACCAGCTGTTCGGACGCCTGCGCGGTACGCGCCTGCAATTGCCTGACCGCAACAACGCGGTCGGTTTCGGGCGCGGTGCCGGTATAGGCCCGCCACAGCGTAATCGAGCCTATTCCCAGTACGACGATGACGAGGGCAACGGCGCCGATCGCAATTGGCTGACCGCCGATACGCGCAAGCGCACTGGTATTCCCGGGGGCGGGCTCGATCATGAGATTCCAAATCCGGACGTAATTTCAATACCCTCGCTTACCACAGGCTTGGCGGCCCCGAAACCCGGGATTAACCGAATCGAGGCGGGATTCCGGGTAAAACTTCAATATTTCCGGGGTTTTGCGCCGCAAGATGGTCTCGGACGGCCTCACACGCTCTACGGCGGCCCTTGCAGATGCGCGCGGATAAATTGCCCTGCCTTCGCCAATGCGCGGCGTCCGTCGTCCAATCTCGCATTCCAGACCGGCCATGCATGGATCATGTGCGGCCAGATTTCGAGGCTCACCTCGACGTCATTAGATCCGGCGGCGGCGGCCAGCCGTGTGGCGTCCGCCAGCAGTGTTTCCGCCGAGCCGACCTGAATCAGGAGCGGTGGAAAGCCCGCAAGATCCGCAAATAACGGCGAGATCAGCGGATCTCGGCGATCGAGCGGCGACGGCGCATAGGCGTCCGCAAGTTCGGCGAGATAAGTCCGGTGGATCAGCGGGTCGATGGCATCCTTGGTGTCGAGCGTGGTGCCCGACATTGTCAGGTCGGTCCAGGGCGAGACCAGCCAGGCGCAGGCCGGTAGGTCCTCGCCGGCCGCGCGCAACCGGCTGATCAATCCGAGCGCGAGATTGCCGCCGGCACTGTCGCCGCCGACGGCGATGCTTGCCGCCGGTATGCCTTGCTTGCGCAGGAAGCGCCACGCCGTCAGCGCGTCCTCATGGGCAGTTGGGTAGGGGTGCTCGGGCGCGCGCCGATAATCGATCGCGAGCGTGCGCGCTTGTGCGGCGCGGCCCGCTTCCGTCACCATCCGGCGATGGCTCAGTATCGAACCGGAGCAATAACCGCCGCCGTGAAAATACAGCAGCACGCGCGACGGGTCGCTGCCTGATACAAGCGACCACTCGCCGGGCACGCCATCGCAATCGACGGCGTCACATTTCACATCGGAAGCGATCGGCCAGGTCGATCCGACTTCGTCGAGCCGCTGGCGCCGTTCCGACCAGCCGACCGGCCGCGGCTTCGAGCCCAGCAACGCGCGGATGGCATCGATCTCAGTGGCGGCCAAGGTGCGTTCTCCCGATGAGGCCGGCCATCATCGCACGTCGGCCGGGCAGCGGAAAAGCCGAGAGGCGGGCCTATCTCGAAGAGGCCGCAAGAGAGCACAGGGACCCGTTTCAATTCCTCTCGCGCAACCCGAATTGGCAACGGCGTCGAAGGACCGGCGAAACCAAACGCATGCTCGCGTTCTGGCTGCCGGAAGGCTAGGCCGTGAACCCATAAACCCAGCGGCGTGATGCTAAGGCAATGTCCGCTTTGCCCTTATAGCGGCCGGAGTTGTGCGGCAGCGCAAAATGTCGCGATGGGCCACTTTCTGCCGAGAGCAGATGCGGCAAACAGAAGCGCTACTCAATCACCTCGTCGGCGCGTTGCTGAAGGCTCAGCGGCACATTCAGGCCGAGCGCTTTGGCAGTCTTGAGATTGATCACCAACTCGAACTTGACCGGGGCCTGGACCGGAAGCTCGCTCGGCTTGGCGCCCTTGAGGATGCGATCGCCATAGGTCGCCGCGCGCCGATAATTATCGACCTGGTCATTTCCGTACGACAGCAGGCCGCCGACTTCAGCGAAGAGACGGAACGGATAGACGGCAGGTACACGGGCGCGAGCAACCAGCGATGTGATCTCTACGCGATAAGCGGTCAAGAAAATGTCCGGCATCACGATGAGGCCACCATTCGGCTCGCGTGCCAATGCGGCAACGACGGATTCGAGCTCGGACGGGTCGCGAACAGGTGCGGCGATCGCCTCCACGCCGAAGGACGCAACGGCGGCTTTGAAAGGGGTCATGTAATATTCGACATAGGGCGCGGTGCCGGGTTAAACAGGAATGCGACCCGGGCGACGCGCGGCGCTATCTCCTTGAGCAGCCCCGGCCACTTGCCGGCCATCGTCGGCTCGTACAACGTGAACCCGGTGGCGTTGCCGCCCGGCCGCGGAAAGTTCGCGACGAAGCCGCTGCCGACCGGATCGGCAACGTTCGCGAAAATGATGGGGATGGTGCGCGTTTGTTGCAGCATCGCCGCTGTGGTGGGTGTGTTTTGCGTAAGAATGAGGTCGGGCTGCAGCGCGACGAGTTCCTTGGCGAATCGTTGCATCGTCTTCACGTCGGCCGCTGCCCAACGCGTGTCGATCCGGATGTTGCGGCCCTCGGCCCACCCGAGCTTCTGGAGTCCTTCCCGGAACGCCGCGACGAAGGCCTGTCCCTCCCGGTCGTTTTCGGCATAACCCATCAGCACGCCGATCCGCCGCATCGGCTGCTGCGCGCGTGCTGTTAGCGGCCAACCCGCAGCCGCGCCGCCGGCAAGAGCTATGAAATCGCGCCGCCTCAAGACCGCTCCCACGCTGGACAAGGCATCATACCGATCAAGTCTAGCACACTGGATGCGTGGCGTTCCTCGGGTAAAACGACCGCCGTGTTCTCAATGGCATTTTCTGGGTCTTGCGATCCGGAGCACCTTGGCGTGATCTGCCCGAGGCGTTTGGTCCGTACACCACTTGCTATAACCGCTTCGTTAGGTGGCGGCGGGCTGGTGTATGGGACCGCATCATCGACGCGATCGCCGCTGCCCATGATGCCGCTGTCCAGATGATCGATACATCCATTGTCCGCGTGCATCAGTATGGAGCCTGCATCACACGAAACCAGCGCCAATCGTTGGGGAGGTCACGCGGCGGCTTGACGAGTAAAAATTCATGCGGTGGTCGATAGCAATGGTCTGCCGGTACGGCTGGCGCTGAGCCCCGGTGAGGCCCACGGCGTTCGACTTGCCGGAAAACTGCTGTCTCGTCTGAAAGTCGGGTCAATGCTGCTGGCCGACCGTGGCTATGACGCCGACTGGATCAGAGAGCTTGCCATGAAGAAGGGCGCGTGGGCCAACATCCCGCCGAAAAGCAATCGCAGCGATCCGATCTGCTTCAGCCCCTATCTCTACGCGCTCGCAACCAGGTCGAGCGGTTCTTCAACAGGATCAAACAATGTCGTCGGGTGGCGACGCTACGACAGGCTCGCCGCGAACTATCTTGCCTTCGTTCAACTTGCGTCGATTAGACTGTGGCTGCGTGTTAATGAGTCCACGTCCTAGATCAGCGCAGCTCACCCGGTCTATCTGTCCGCACGCCGGCTGCGCTTTGATCCCAAAAAAGGTTGCGGCCAGCCATTGGGGGATGGCTGGCCGCGCGCGAACCGGTCTGGGACGGGGAGGGGTGGGGATGTGACCGGGTCGCGGGTTCGTGAATTCCTTTGTCGTTAGCGATCGCGAGAACTGGCGGTGGCGACCGCAGGGCGGTTGTCACCGAGCGACACCCACAGATTGGGATCGCTCTGCGACTGACGCTTGACGAAGCGGTAGCCGGTCTCCGTCCAGGCGAGGACGTTTTCGTTCTGGTTGTCGAGCACGAATTCGCCCTTGTCGGTCTTGACCGTGAGCACCGCGTGGCCTTCGCCCTTCTTGTCGCGCACCACAGTGATCAGCAGCGCCTCGCGCGGCCAGCCGGCGTCGATCAGCATCTTGCGCTTCAACAGCACGTAGTCCTCGCAGTCGCCGTAGCCGTCAGTCGGCAACGACCATTTCTCGATCACACCCCAATGATCTATGTCGGTGATCGGCTTGATGGTCTCGTTGACCCACTTGTTGACCCTCAGCAAATCTCGCCATGCCGTCTGCGACAGCACGATGTCCCGCGGCTGTGACGCGCCGCCGCGGCAGTCGCCGGGATTCTCGGCGCAGAATTCGACCCAGCCGATCGGCGAACGCGTGGTATCGCCGAGGCTGGCATAGATCGCGTCACCGGCTTTCGCCGAGAAACCCGTAGAGACGCTCATCCCCAGCAGGATGGCGGCAACCGCCAATCCCTTCCCCTGTCCCCTGAACAACATTGTGGCCCCCGTTTCTTGTTGGGACCATGTTTCGCACAAAGGATTTGCGCCGCCGCTAAGTCAGCCAAGTACATTTGACGTGAATACAAGTAAAAACCGCAGCAAATTCGATCTATACTTGAATAAAAATCGCCTAAAATTTGAAACAACTGCAATCGATTCAAATTTTATGCATTAACGCGCCAGGCGCTGCCGCAGCGGCATTTATGGTTGCAAAAGCTGCCGGCGTTAACCGGCTCCGGCAGGCGCCAGAGCGCACAAAGGCGGCATCCGGCAACGCGGATACCGCCTTTTGAGGGGGATTTTGGGCGGCTGGTGCTTTACCGCGCGCTAACCGCGTCTTCGAGCGTCTCGGCAATTTGCTCGTGGACGAACTCGAGCGCGAAGCCTTCCTCGAGATTTCGCACCACCCGGGACTGGACCTTGCCGAGCATCACGAGTGATTTCAGCGGCGGGCGGTTTTCCGCGGCAATCGCCGCACCCGACGCCGAGAGGTCGATGATCCGGCAGGTCATCTTGCTGCCGTCCTCGAGCGTGAGCAGCGCGATCGGGTTGCGCGGCACGATACGGTCGTGGCGGCGGTCTTCCGGCAGATTGAGAATATCGCGGTTGGCGAGCCAGGTCAGCTGGGCGGCGAGTTTGTCGCGTTTGCGCGCGGTCGCCCCCACGGTCATGGCAAAACCGTTGTCGATGATGCGGGTGATCTTGCCCTCAACCCGGCCGATATGGTCGAGATAGGCGATCACGCGGTCGCCGACATTGCCGATGCCAGGCGCAAGCAGGGCCAATCCGCCCGGCGACATATTGATGATCTGGCAAGGAAACTCACGCCGGTCCGGCAGCATGTAGCGGCCGAGCAGGTGGACTTTCACGCGCTGGAAGCGCCGTCGCTCCTGGGCGACCGGTACAGTGGATTTTTTTTGCGCAAACGACATTCTTCGCCACCCGACGTCCGGTCCTTCGGCGTCAGGAAGACCCTAAGGCCGACAGGGTTAATGATGTGTTATCGCCGGTTGCATCAAGTATGTGCATCAAGCTGTGTGTGTCCGTGCCGCCGCCATCCGGTTGAACATCCACAGCAGCAGCGGACACAGCAAAACCATTGCCGCGCCGAAGTCGAATGCGGTGGCGGCGGTCCCCGTCCATTTGGCGAGGCTGCCGCCGACAAACGGCCCCAGCATCATGGCGGCGTAGAACACCGTGAAAAACAGACCCATGCCGATCGCCCGCGTCGCCGGCTGCAAGACCCGCGCAGGCAAGCTCATGATCGGGCCGGCCGGCTGACCGCAGATCAATCCGAGGGCTGCAACCGTCAGGACCACGGCGCTCGTCCGCGGCAGCAGGATCATCAGCATCGCACAGACGAGAGCGGCGGCGACGAGGATGGTTTGCGGACGGCCGGTTCGATCGGCCAGGAAGCCGCCGAAGGGGACCGAGAATACCGCGATCCACAACACGATGCTGATGGCCGATCCCGCGGCGGCGATCGACCAGCCGCGTTCGACCAGCATCGATGGTCCGAAACTGAAAATGATCGCAAAGCCGATGTTGAATAGACCCCAGATCAGACCCGCGGTGATGACGGCGAGAACGGTATTGCGGTCAAGGCGGGCGGCGGTTGTGGACGCCGCGGCATGATCAATCGGCGCACGATATAACAGGGCGATCAGGGCGATGCCGCAGGCGGTGAAGGCGGCGACGGCGAGATGCACGGCATCGACGCCCCAGCGCGTTCCGATCACGGGCAATGTCAGCAGTGAGACGGCGATGCCGGCGGGCCAGGAGTTGACCAGGATCGCCATTGCGGTGGCGATCTCGCGACCTGCGAACCAGTCGGTGAGCATTTTTGTCAGTTGAACGCTGAGGACCACGCCGCCGGCGCCGGCAACCAATCGTCCGCAGATCTGTACGCCCCAGGAAGTGGCAAGGGCCATGGCGAGGCTGCCTGACAGCATCAGCAGCAGCGCGCCCAATGCCGTTTGCTTGTCGCCGAATTTCTGGCCGATCGCGCCGCCGGGCAGGGCGAGCAGGATGCCGGGTGCGAAATAGAGTCCGATCAAGAGGCCGATGTCGGCGATGCTGACGCCGAACTGGTTGCCGAGCAGCGGCGCCACGGCGGCGACGCTTTGAAACTGGAACGCCATGGTGCCGCGAACCACGAACAGGACGGCAAGGATTCCCCAGCGATTGTGCAACGCCTCACTCCCAAGAGTTGTCGTGAAGCCTCAGACCGCGCACCGTCTGTGTCAACGCGCGCACGTATTCTCACGTGCCCGGTGCCCACCGATGCCGTGCAGCTACTTCTGGACCAACTGATTGAGATCCTGCTTGATCGAGTTCAGCAGCGACTCCAGCCGTTCCTGCCTGAATGCGGGTTGCTCCGACACGACAGCTTGAACGGCCGGCTCCGCGATTGCAGTTTGAACGCGCGTCTCGGTGATGCCGGGCTTTCCGGTGATGACGGGTTTTGCGGGGAAGACGGGTTTTTCGGGGAAATTCTGCCGAACCGCTTGAACTTTACGGACAGGCCGCTTCGGAAATACCGATCGAACGGGCTCTTCGGCCTGCGCACCGGCTTCGACGAACTCGCCGTGCAAAACATCCTCGCGCCGTCCCATCAGCCACAGGACCGCCCAATAACAAACCGCCAGTAAAATCACGCAAAAAATAATGATCTCAAACATCGCTCACGTCCAATCCGGTCAGTATCCCGGTAAAGGCCGTTTTCGGTCAAGACCGCTGAAAGCGATTGTTTGTCCGTGCGTTGTTTCGGTACCATGATGCTTAATGTCGGGCCCGCCAGGGCCGGCCAAATTTCGGGGAGGGATGAGATGGCTGGAGTGCAGCGAGACCGCGACGATGCCGTCGGCGTGCTGACACTGGACGAGCCTGCGACGCTGAATGCGATGACACCCGATCTGCTGGGCGATCTGGCCCTCGCGATCCCTGAGATGACCGAGGATCCCGGGGTACGGGCGCTGGTCCTGACCGGCGCCGGCCGCGGCTTTTGCTCCGGCCAGAACCTCAAGGCCGCCGCCATCCTCGGCGACGACATCGTCGATGGCGTGATGCGGTATTACTGGCCGGCCTTCAAGGCGCTGCGTGAATGCAAAGTGCCGGTCGTGGTGGCGGTCAATGGTGTTGCGGCCGGCGGCGGCTTCAGCCTCGCGATGGCGGGAGACGTGATTGTCGCGGCGCGCTCGGCGAGCTTCATTCAGGTTTTCAGCCGGATCGCGCTGGTGCCTGATCTCGGCTCGACCTGGCTGTTGCCGCGCCTGGTCGGCCGGCAGCGTGCGCTCGAACTGATGCTGATGAACGAGCCGCTATCGGCCGAGACGGCCAGGGAATGGGGACTGGTCCGGGAAGTGTTCGATGATGCAGCGCTTCAGGTCGGCGCGCTGGCGCTGGCGCGCAAGCTTGCAAGCGGTCCGACGCGGGCGCTGGTTGCGACACGCCGCCTGATCGAGGAGAGCGAACACTCAAGCTATGCCGATCAGTTCCGGCGCGAAATCGAAACGCAGGCCGAGATCCGCAAGAGCGCGGATGCGCTGGAGGGGCGCAACGCGTTTCTGGAAAAGCGCGCGGCGCGGTTCAGCGGCCGGTAATCCCTTCATAGACCATAAAGCCGCGCGCGATGGCGAGCTTGCGCAAGGCACGGGGAACGAGTTTCTCCGGCCGGTGCAGATAGCGCCACGACGTCAGCTTGAAATCCTTCAGCGTGCCGAGATCGTCCTCGAACGGCGCCAGCAGGCCGGTGACGCTGATCGGCGCGTGCGCGCGGTTGTTGAACGGCAGCAGCAGCAATTCCAGATGCGCCGTCCGGCCGTCTTCCGAGGTCGCGGTGATGCCGGCGATGGCGGCCAGCATTTCCTCGGCGACGTAAGTCACGATGTCTTCGATTTCGCGGCGGCTCTCTTCGGCAAACAGCGCCGAGAAGCTGCTGTCCTTTGCGTCGCGGCCGAGCAGGGCGCAGACCCGGGTTCCGGCGACGCGAAAGGGGAAGCCGGCCTCGTTTTCGTAACCCAGCACGAAGATGTCGCCGAGCAGTTCGCGTACCGCTGACGGTTCGATCTCGCTGCGGTCAGGTGCCCGCGCGTGGCCGCGTTTTGCGTCCCAATAGGCAAAAAACTGACGGCTCGATGGATGTTTCATACGTTGGCCTTGCCCCCGCCCGTGGCCTGGCGGCACATATCTGTCCCGATTTTGCTCACGTGCTGTCCCTTCTGTGTTGTGCAGGACAGGCTGTGCAGCGTCCATGCCGTGGACGCGGTTTGGCCGCTTTGGCGGCGGCTTTGCGTTGTTAACGTTAAATTAACTATGCGATTGGCGATCCCGATGCGGCCTGCGTAGAGTGGAACGCATCGGACCCGGCCGGCTTATCTCCGACTTACCGGCTCGGCTCGGTTGGTACACAGGTGGCGTCAAACAGTTTGGTCGTCGCGCGGGGAGGGGTGGGGATGTTCCCTAAACTCCAGGGGCGCGAAAAGATCGGCACACGATGAGGGAGGATGTTCTCAGCATCCTCCCTTTTTCTTTTTTTGGCACAGCAGTTTCGTGTCCCGGACGCAGTGCAGCGCCCTTGCGGTGCACTGCAGAGCCGGTACCCATCTAAGCCGCTACGCGTTCAGCTCGTTCGCCAGATCCCGCCAGTCCGGATTGAGTTTCTCGATCAATTCGATCTTCCAGGCGCGCCGCCACCGCTTCATCGCGTGTTCCCTCGCGCGAGCTTCAAGGACGGAATCGAACGCCTCGAAATAGACGAGCAGATCGACGCCGTATTTTCGGGTGAAACCGGGCACCAGCTTGGCTTTGTGCTCGGCGATGCGGCGGGCGAGATTATTGGTGACGCCGATGTACAGCGTTCCATTTCGCTTGTTTTCGAGGATGTAGACGAAGAAGGGGCGTCCATGCGTAACTTGAACCTGAAGAGGTCTTCGGCGGGCGTTGTTTGATATAGTATACCGCAAATTGTGGGTCCCGGCTCTGCGGAGCAGCGTTGCACGCTGCACCGCGTCCGGGACACGAGGGTGATGTCCACCACGGCCATTTTGTGCACTTGCACAGCGCGGGCAAAGCCGCCTATCTGGGCCGATCATTCCCCAAAGCCGCCTCTAAAGGTCCCTGGCCCCTTGGAATCCCAGCCTGAAACCCAGCTTGACGCCCCGGACGGTCCGCGAGAGCCGATCCTGACCCTGCCGGGTGCGCTGACGGCCTATATCGCGCTGATCGCGGTCATCCATCTGCGGGTGCTGCTGCCGCCGGAACTCGAGAACTGGACCATCGACGTCTTCGGTTTCATTCCGAAACGTTACGATTCGACGCTGCTCAACATCGAATTTCCCGGCGGCGCGGGCGCCAAGGTCTGGACCTTCGTCACCTATTCGCTGCTGCACGCCAATCTGGCCCATATCGGCTTCAACGTGCTGTGGCTGTTGCCGTTCGGCAGTGCGCTGGCGCGCCGGTTCGGCGCGGCCAGGTTTTACGTGTTCATGGCGGTGACGGCCGCGGCCGGCGCGCTTGCGCATCTGCTCACGCATGAACACGGGATCGCGCCGATGATCGGCGCGTCGGCGTCGGTGTCCGGCACCATGGCGGCCGCCATGCGCTTTGCGTTTGTGAAGGGGAGCTTTCTGTCGTTCAGCCGCGGCGATGCGGATGAAGCGGCGAAGGTGCCGGCGCTGTCGCTCGGACAGGCCTTTCGCGACACGCGCGTGCTGGGATTCCTGGCGGTGTGGTTCGGCGTCAACATCATCTTCGGCGTCGGATCGATTGCGATCGGCGTCGATGGCGGCACCGTGGCATGGCAAGCGCATATCGGCGGATTTCTCGCCGGCCTGATGCTGTTCTCGCTGTTCGATCCGGTGCCGCGGATGGCAACACATGCTGCAGATGCGTCATCGCCTGACGAGGCCGACCGCGTCTGATCGTCGCTTGCGGCGCACCGCGATTTCATTCATCATCGTCTATGTCGTGATGCAAAGACAAAGCCCGCTGCCGTGCAAGACAGCCGAGCTACGTAACCGCGCCTGAGCTCTTGAAACGAAGACGGCGCAAAACTGTTGATTGAACACTCGCGAACAAGTCGAACCCCCAAAAGGGGTGCGCACCGATTCAGGAGGCGGCAATGACGGTACGTGCAATTCTCGATTCCAAAGGCCATCACATCCTGAGCGTCGAGCCGGACGTCAAACTTTCGGCCGCGGTCAAACTGCTTGGCGAGCGCAAGATCGGCGCCGTGCTGGTCATGAACCAGGGACATCTCGAAGGCATCCTGTCGGAACGCGACATCGTTCGTGTGCTCGGCGAGCGCGGCGCCAAGGTGCTGGATGAACCGGTCAGCGCCGTGATGACGCGCAAGGTGGTCAGCTGCCGGGAGGCGGACACGGTCAGCGGCATCATGGAAATGATGACGCTGGGCAAGTTCAGGCATTTGCCTGTCGTCGAGGACGGCAAGGTGGTCGGCCTGATCTCGATCGGCGACATCGTCAAGCGCCGGGTCCACGAATATGAAGCCGAGCAGGAAGCGCTGCGCGACTACATCAAGACCGCCTGAGCGCTATTCTTTCTCTGGTCCGGCCTTTTCGGCGGCCGCGGCGGCTCCGGCCGCTGGCGGCGCCAGAATGTGGATCGCTTCCTGGATGGAATCGATGGCGCGCTCTGCGGCGCGCACGCCATGGGCGATCAGCTCGTCGGCGCGGTGAAAATCGAACCAGCCGATCTTGCCGACGCGGGGTGAGATCAACAGATCCGGCGGATCGCCGGCCAGCCGCGCGCGGGTGATGCGGTCCTGCATGATGTTGAAGGCGTCCACCATGACGGTGGAGATTCCCGGCCGGCCGCCGCCGCCGAAGAATTCGCGCTTCATGGTGCGTTCGGCCGAGAAAAACCTGCCGAAGCCGCGCTTTGCCGGCTCGGCTTCAGGTATTGCTTCCGGTGCGACCGAAACCGTCAGGTCGGTTGCCGCGCCGTGGGAATAGATCGTCGTCGCGTGTGTGAAGATGTCGCTGGAGAGATTGGCCGCGATGACGATCTCGGCGCCGAGGGCGCGCGCCGCTGACACCGGAACCGGGTTGACCAGGGCGCCGTCGACCAGCCAGCGATCACCGATCAGGACCGGCGAGAAGATACCGGGCAGCGCATAGGAGGCGCGCATCGCGTCGATCATGCGGCCATGGGTCAGCCAGATTTCGTGGCCGGTGCGGACTTCAGTGGCGACGGTGGCGAATTTCACCGGCAGATCCTCGATCAGGCTCTGGCCCAGCGTCGTCTCGAGTTCGGCGGCGAGCTTGGCGCCGCCGATCAGGCCGGAGCCGTTGAGGCGGATATCGAGATAGCCGAAGATGTTGCGCGGCTGCAGGCTGCGCGCCCAGGCCTCCACCTTGTCGAGTTGTCCGGAGGCATAGGCGCCGCCGACCACCGCACCCATCGAGGTTCCCACCACGACATTGGGATGGATGCCGTGCGCGACCAGGGTCTTGATGATGCCGAGATGGGCAAAGCCGCGCGCGGCGCCGCCGCCTAGCGCCAGCCCGATCACCGGTCGGCGGATACTGCCGAGCCCTACCTCGTCGTGGCCGTCGGAGCCCTTTTGGCCGCGGCCCATCCAATTATCCAACACCAAGAACTCTCCTGCGGCTCAAGCATATTCGCCGCGGCGTCGCCGTGCCAGAATCACCTGATCAATTCCCGATGCATGGTTTATTCCGCGGCCAAGGCGGCCTAGGCGGGGATTATGACTGGACCACGACCGCGGGATCAACTGCTGTCCGTGGCCCAAAGGGGGTAATCGGGCCGCTCTGCAGGCTTGAATTTGCCGCGTTTTCAGTGAAAAGCATGGCCATGACTTGGCGAGGCAATGGCATCGGCGGGGACGGGGGCGCGTGGCGGCTTTTCCCGCGGCTTCTGCTTGTCCCAATGTTTGCCTTGGTGTTGCTGACACCTGGCCCGGTTTCAGCCCAGATGTTCTCCGATCGCCCACCGCCGGTGCCGCCGGGTTCGATTCCGGATGCGCCCTCCGGCCCAGCGATGAATCTGGCGCCGCCCGGCTCGATTCCCACCCTGCCGCCAACGTTGACGCAGCCGACCCTGGTGCCGCCGTCGATCGCCACCGTCCCGCCGCCGGCGCCACCACCGGGCGCCTCGCCGCCCGGCCAGGCCGTGCTGTCCTTGACGGCGCGCTACGGCAAGGATTTGCCGGTCATCAACAGCGGACTGGTGTGGCGGGTGTTCGCCGACAAGCCGGACGACAACGGCACGTTCCGCCTGATCCGCGAGGACCGCGGTGCGACCCCGAACATCGTGCTGCCGCCGGGCAATTATGTCGTGCACGTCGCGCTCGGCCTCGTCAGCGCGGTGCGGGCGGTGAGCCTGAAGTCGGAGACCGATCGCGAATCCTTCGTGCTTCCGGCCGGTGGGCTGCGCATCGAAGGCCGCGTCGGCACCTCCAAGATTCCGCCGAACCAGATTTCGTTCGCGATTTATAAAGGCAGCCAGTTCGACGGCGCCGAGCGGACCTCGCTGTTGCCCAACGTCGCAGGCGGCGACGTCGCGCTGTTGCCGGAGGGGACCTACTACATCATCTCCAACTACGGCGACGCCAATTCGGTGGTCCGCTCCGACATCCGCGTGCAGGCCGGCAAGCTGACCGACGTGATCGTCACCCACCGCGCCGCCGTCATCACGCTGAAGCTGGTCAGCGACAGGGGCGGCGAGGCGCTCGCCAACACCGCCTGGTCGGTCATCACGCCGGGCGGCGACGTCATCAAGGAATCGATCGGCGCGTTCCCCCGCGTCGTGCTGTCCGAAGGCGAATACCGCGCCATCGCCAAGAACGAAGGCAAGGTGTTCGAGCGCCCGTTCAACGTCGTCAACGGCGTTGACGGCGAGGTCGAGGTCGTGGCGCGGTAATCGATCCGGCCAGTTCCCATCAAGGAAACGAAAAGCCCCACCTGTGAGGGCGGGGCCAAGTGGGGTTGGTTAGATTGGGTTATCGCAGCATCGAGCCGCCGTCACCTCACTCGGAAGGGTTACCTCGAAGTGGTACGCGCATCGCTCGCGCTCCACCACCGACTGTCATGGCCGTAGTTGTGGGGCGGACTGAGCCCAACGGGTCCGCGCAAGGCGCGGCCCGATGACAGGCTCCGGCGTAATCCGCCATCTTGGGTCAATCGCTGCGGGGCGTCCTTTCCGCATTCTCCGCGCCAATTGCATAAGCGCGACGATCATTCGACAGATGGCGTCGGATAGAGCACAGACGCACGTTTGCGATGTAACTGGGGCGGCGGACTACGCCACGGAACCCGCGCCTTTGTTTAGTACTTTGCTGTGCCGGTCCGGCAGGTTACTGTTGGGTATAGGGAGCGAGGAAAAACGGCCGTGCTACTCAAGCTCAGTACGCATATCTCGAGTTGCCTTGAGCGTGCTTCCAATGCAGAGCAGCGCGCGCTGGAATCGACCGATCCCGCGAGCCGTTCCGACAATGAGTTGCTGGCGCAGAGCTGGCGTCACCTCGCTCGCAGCTATCAGTTTGTCGAAAGCCTTGAACGCTTTTTGTCCGAGACGGACCGTGACAAGAAAAGCGCACTCCCTTCCGAAATGCTGGCTGTTGTGGAACAAGAGCCGGTGGCCCCCGAAAGCAAGCCCATCATCCGGCGCCCGCGGGTCAGGCATGAAGCGTCGTTCAGCGACAGACTTCTGAAAAACGCGCAAGACGCGCGCGAGCAGGCGGCCGGGCTACCGGCAGGACCCGCGCGCGAGCGCCTGTTGCTGAAGGCCAAACAGAGCGAAACCGCGGCAGGTATCGATACGTGGGTGTCTTCGCCCGGATCGCATCCGCCGGACAATCTCGACTTCCTGAAGAAACCGAAGGCTTGATCCTTCGCTGCAGGATTATGGCGCGCACGCCCCAGGACAAACGAACGGCGCGGCCCCATTATTTTCGGGATGCGACACGCCGAGATGAGGCGGCCTCACAGCGCGACGATCAGGATTATATAGAGCAGGCTGCCAGCCAACACGGTACACCAAGCGACGGACGCGGCGAGGAGCAAAGTCTCGCGGGTTGCTCGCAACTGGGCCATGGGCCTTAAACCTACGCCGATTTCGGCGGTTGCAACGCCGGCGATCTCAACCATGCGCTCATGTGCGAGCCTGTTTCGGCCTGCCGGGCTTTGCGGATCACGGCATCTCGCGCGGCCCCAGGTCGAAGCAACTTTGCTTGCGCTCGCAATCGCTTCGCTTCTTCGGCTAATCGTTGCTCCAGGGATTCCGTCTGCTTGATGTGCCTGCGTTCGGTCATCGTGCTGCCTCCCCGATTTTCGTTCGACAACCGGGTGGCTAATCGGGGGTTCCTAATGTTCCTATTTCCCGGCGCGCTCTTGAGAAGGCGGTCGGGATCGGACTCGACTATCTCCAGCGATCGCTCACGCCTGGAGTAAGCCAGCCGCGTCAGGCCCGGCTAACCTGCTTCCACGCCATCGCCAAATTCACTTGGACTACCAGGTAAAGGCCGGTACCGATAGGAACGATTCAACTTCAGATGGATTAGCTAGCCGCTCGCCCGGCGATGCTGCCCTCAAGGTCGCCGGACGGACCGGAAATGGCCCCAGTTCTTCCTCCCGAAGCTGGGGCCGTTTCTATTGTACTGCCTCAAAAACTGCGTCGCGTCGCGCGCAAGCGCAATCTGGTGGCCCGCGTGCGACAAATCAACCCGACGGGCAAATCAGTTCTGATTTCCGGAATTCATGTCAAGCCCCGAAATAAAAAATATTTCGCTTTTACAGAACCAAAATCAGGTGCATATATTTGCCCATCCCGTCCTGGTCAGAAGGGCGTCGGCCGTCGTCACGGACGTTGGACGGGTTGCGGTGGACGCTGGTTTGCGCTGAGACGACGGCGCGGACTAAGCGTACGGCAAAACTGTGTGGTCCTGGCGCCCGTTGCAGGCGTCAAGCTGTCGGAGAAGCGCAAGCGGGAACGGCAGCGACGGAGTCAACCAAGAACTCGTCTCCGGGGAGA